>JBCAZN010000171.1:0-6129 GCA_038533035.1 Pseudomonadota bacterium | reverse complement strand
GTCGCAGAGGCGCGCGTATTCAACAAAGTCCGTGGAGTTCGACAAGCGCGTTTCACCCGTGCGGTGATCCTGAATTTTTAATCCGCTTGACCCCGGCACGTAATGCACATTATTGCCGCCCAGCTCCGCATGCGGTTCGCCATCGCGATTAAAGAGCGTAAAGGAACCCGGTGCGCTCTCGATGGCGGCATCGACGATGTCAGGCGAAAACAGAACCCGGTCGCCGCTCGCATCGGTCTTGAGTCCGTGATCGAGCAAGCGCTGTTTCATGTTCTCGCCACGAATCTCCATGCCCGTTTCGGCCATGATGCGTTTCGCTTCATCGAGAATTTTCGTAATGAGGTCGTCTGAGACGACGCTGAGAGTTGGTCGCATTGTTTTACCCGTATTGCTCACCGCGCGCCGCTATCTCTTGCTTGCGTCGCGCTACATAGTCGACCAGCGCGTCGTCGATCGCAGGATCGAGCGCCGGTTGTTCGTAATTCTTCAGTAATTCCTTCCACACCTTGTTCGCCCGGATTGCCGCGTCGTCGCTGCCAGCCTCCTGCCAGGACTCGAAGTTGCGGCGGTCTGAAATCATCGGCGCATAAAACGCCGTTTCGTAGCGTGCCAGTGTATGCGCCGTGCCGAAATGATGCCCGCCCGGCCCAACTTCGGTGATCGCATCGAGCGCGAGCTCATCGTCGTTGACTTCAATCGGCTTTAGGTACTCGATCATCATTTGCAGCATCTCGGCATCCAGCACAAGCTTTTCAAACGATGCCGTTAGCCCACCCTCGAGCCACCCTGCCGCGTGATTCACGAGATTGGCACCGCCCATGACAGCACCCCACAGCGACATCTCACTTTCGTACGCAGCCTGCGCGTCGACAAGGTTCGACATTGTCGTGTTGCTGGACCGCCAGGGGATGTTGAGACGCCGCGCAATCTGTCCACTCGCCAACGCCGCTTTCGTGTACTCGGGCGTGCCGAGCGCCGGTGAACCGGTACGCATATCGACATTCGATGAAAAGCTGCCATACATGATTGGCGCGCCCGGATTGACGATCTGGGAATAGGTCGCAACAGCGAGCACCTCGGCCGTCTGTTGCACGAGCGTGCCGGCCAACGTTGCCGGGCTCATCGAACCCGCCAGCGTGAACGGCGTAATGCAGCACACCTGCCCCGCCCCGGACAATTCGCGCACCGCTTCTGTCATTGGAATATCAAGCTGCATTGGCGAGTTCGTATTGATAATGCCAAGCAATGCCGGCGTCTCGGCCAGACCATCCCGGTCGGTCTGCAACGAGATACACGCCATCTCGACAGAATCCCGCGCGCGTTCGCCGCCTAATGCATACGACTGCCAGTTTTTGTCCGTGTAGCGGATCTGCGCAAGATACAAATCCAGATGCCGCGTCGAGGCCGGCAAGTCCATCGCTTCAAACGGCCCACCGCCCTCCTGGTGAATCACGTTGAGGCTTTGCACGACCTTCAGATAATCGCACTGCTCGTCGTAGTTGCCCGGACGGCGGCCGTTGTCGAGGTCGCTGACGAACGCGGGCCCACCAACAGAACCAAAAACGATGTTGTTGCCGCCGATTGGCAGATCGTGCGCCGGGTTGCGGGCACGAAGCGTGAAATGCGATGGCGCGTGCGCAATTTTTTCTTCAATCAATTCCCGACCGAATCGCACCATGAGCGAGTCATCATCAACGTCAGCGCCTTCCGCGCGCAGCGTATCGCGTGACGCCGCATCGAGAAAACACATGCCGTATGTCTCGAGTACCTGGTACGCGCCTGCAAGAATCTCGTCTATTTGCCCATCGTTGAGGATCTCGGTCGGGCGATACGGCGTCGCCGGCACTGAGAAAGGCAATTGCTCAATTCCGGTGACAACACGTCGTTCTCGTCGATTACGCCTCGGCATGTTGCAACTCTATCAGGATGCGCGTTGCTCCAGGACCAGTGACTTGGCTGTTTCAACCGCGGTTGCGGCATCGCGGCAGTACGCATCGGCGCCGATGGCTTCGCCGAACTCCTCGTTCAACGGCGCACCACCGACCATGACGATGTAGTCGTCGCGTATACCCTGCTGCACCAGCTCATCGATAACGACCTTCATGTAAGGCATCGTTGTCGTCAGCAACGCCGACATGCCCAGGATATTCGGCCTGTGCTCTTCAAGCGCCGCAATGTACGCCTCGGCGTCGGTGTTGATGCCCAGGTCGACGACCTCGAAGCCCGCCCCTTCCATCATCATGCCGACCAGGTTCTTGCCGATATCGTGGATGTCGCCCTTGACCGTACCGATCACCATTTTGCCAACCGGCTCCGCGCCGGTTTCCGAAAGGATCGGCTTCAGGATCGCCATGCCCGCTTTCATCGCGTTTGCAGCGAGCAGCACTTCAGGTACGAACAGAATGCCGTCGCGAAAATCCTCGCCCACAATATTCATGCCGCCGACGAGCGCCTCGTCGAGTACCCGTTTCGCATCCCAGCCGCGATCGAGAAAAATCCGCGTGCCCTCGGCGATTTCATCCGCGAGACCGTCGTAAAGGTCGTCCCACATCTGATCCTTGAGTTCGTCGTCGGGAAGATCGGCGAGGATGAGGTCGTCGGTTTGGTCGGTCATCGTTCAAAGTCCGCTAGGCTATTGAATAGGTTGCGAATTTTAGTAGATCGACCACTCGCTCGACTACACCAGATCCCATATCGTGAAACCCGGTTTCACAAGGCGAAAAGGAATTTGTTGTGAGACAACAAGTTACGCAGCGTCCCCAAACAGGAAATTTTTGATTCCCGACATCATGTCGTGAATCGGCGGCCGCCATTTCGGGTACTGACGTGCTCCGGAAATTCGACTAGCATCGCGCTGGTGAAAAATATTCTGTTCTGGGCGCTGTTTCCGCTGCTCATCCCACAAGCGTTGTACGTTCGAAAAACCGCGCCGCGATTTGCGCCGGCAGACGGACCACCCAGCGGCTCGGTCGGCAGTGGCAAGCAAGTCCGTTTACTCGCGATCGGAGATTCGATCATCGCCGGTGTCGGCGCGAATACTCTACCCAATGCGCTCGTCGGGCAGACTGCAGCGGCGCTCTCGAGCGCACTTGATGGATGCGTGCAGTGGCAGGCGCTTGGCGTAAGTGGCTACAACTCGAAAAAGGTGTTGACCGAGCTCGTGCCGAAAATGCCGGAGCATTCCGCGGATTTCGTCATCGTGTCTGTTGGTGTAAATGACGTCACCGGACTTACAACGATGCGACAGTGGCGGCGCAACCTGAAGTTGCTACTTGGATCTATCGCCGACCACTCACCCAATGCCGTTGTCGCCGCGTCCGGCCTGCCGCCAATGCACAGGTTTCCATTGCTACCGCAGCCGTTGCGCGCCGTTTTCGGAATGCGCAGCCGATCATTTGACGATGCACTTCGGAACATTGTTGAGGAACTTCCGAATTGCCGCTATGTGCCGCTCAACTTCGACCCGGATCCGAGCCAGTTTGCGGCCGATGGGTATCACCCGTCGGAGGAAAGCTACGTGGAGTACGGCCGCCAGGTTGCCGACGCGCTAATGGATTCGAAAAGAAATTGGTGGGCCCCCGGGGGCTCGAACCCCGGACCAGCGGATTAAGAGTCCGATGCTCTACCAACTGAGCTAGAGGCCCACACTGAAAAAGAGGTGGGGTGGACGATGGGACTCGAACCCACGACGACCGGGATCACAACCCGGGGCTCTACCAACTGAGCTACGCCCACCACGGTATACAAATTGTAACGCGGCTTTTGCCACGTGTGCACGCCATCAGAATGGCGCGCCCGGCAGGACTCGAACCTGCAACCCTCGGCTTAGCTTACCAACTACCGCTTTCGCGGCCGCGGGGAACGCCCCGCGTTTGTGGTCTGGACTATCTCTTCGCCATTTCAGGCGCCGCACGTATAGTCTCTACGGAACCCTGCGATGCTCAGCAGCGAAATTGACTTTCCTCTGCTGCCCATTCTTGGGCGTCTCTACCCTCAGCGATACATTCGAGCCATGGTCCTCGGGGCGCAGATAGTAGCACTCATCGGTGTCGGGACAATATATTCAGTAGACGTCTACCTCATTCTTGTCAACTGACCGGGTGTGCGTGCCGTGCCTGTCCGCCCAGCATTGGGCAAATCGCACCTGGCACACCCCGTATCGATCCACCGATCGGTACTTCACCTGCACCCTGCGAAACTCACCATCCTTGTAAGCCACCAGATCGAACGGGCTGTGTTCGGTCAGCGGCACCAGGATCATAAATCCTTGCTCGAACAGATCAATCTGAGCCTTCAAGACGCCCAGGTCACCCTTGTCCTTGGTGTGGTGCGATCGCATTCGATCACCCTACCCCACGACATACGTCGGATGTCCACAGGTTTCCACGGGATTGCCATCAGCACTACCTGTTAAGGTTTCCCCGTTACGGTGCGGTCCACCGTACCGGTTCTGTTTCCCGGCACGGGCTCCTCACTTAAAGGCCGACGCTCTATCCGGTTGAGCTACGGGCGCAACGTTACAAGTCTAACCAAGATTCACTGGTCGGGGCAGAGGGATTCGAACCCCCGACCCTCTGCTCCCAAAGCAGATGCGCTACCAGGCTGCGCCATGCCCCGATTCAGGAATCCTGTTGCCGCACGCAATCAGGCTTTGCCCGATCCCGCGCGGGCTGCGATGATACGGGCGAGCCGCATAGCAATCAAGCATTTGGCTCAGGTATATTGCCGTTTCTCGCCGTACCCAAACCCGGACCCGCAAATGAAAAAGTCCCTGATTTCGCTGCTTTTCGTCGCCATCACGCTCGCAGGCTGCTCAGCCGACGAGCAACCGCCCGCGCGTGAGGCCACCACACCGGTACCGGTCGTCAACGCGGCGGCGCCTGCGGTTGCCTGGGTCGAAGTAACGACCACGGCAGGCACCTTTGTCCTCGAGCTCGACGGCCGCGCGGCACCGTTGACCGTCACGCATTTTCTCAAGAACGTGGACTCGGGCTTTTATACAGGCCTCATCTTTCACCGCGTGATCCCCGGCTTCATGATCCAGGGCGGCGGCTACACTGAGGACCTCGTACTACGTGAAAGCAACGAGACGGTGCCGAACGAATCGGGTAACGGCCTCGCCAACCTGCGCTCCACGATTGCGATGGCGCGCACGGGCGATCCGCATTCAGCCAATACCCAGTTCTACATTAACGTCGTCAACAACATCCCCGAGGACACGACGACGGCCAGTCTCGACCCGATCAAGCACACGAGCAACGGTCGCTGGGGCTATACCGTATTCGGCCGGGTGACCGAAGGCATGGACGTCATCGACCTGATCGCGCAGTACGAAACGGAGCCGAACGGTCCCGGCGGTGCGCCGCTGCCGATCATTCCCGTCGTCATCGAAAGCATGAAGCGCATTTCCCGCGACTGATATGTCGACACTCTTTATCTCCGACCTGCACCTCGAGGCCGACCGCCCCGAGATCGGTGAACAGTTCGTCGAGTTCCTCGAAGGCGAGGCGCGCGAATCCGACGCGCTCTATATTCTCGGCGACCTGTTCGAGTCGTGGGTCGGCGACGACGATCCGAACCCCTACTATGCCGCGATGAAAGCGGCGCTTCGCTCGCTGACCGAGTCCGGGCAAACTGTCTATTTCATGCACGGCAATCGGGATTTCGCGATTGGCGAACAATTTGCAACCGAGACGGGCATTAACTTGCTACCGGACCCCTACAGAATCGACCTCTACGGCACGCAGGTACTACTCGCCCACGGCGACGCCTATTGCACGGACGACATCGAGTACCAGCAGGCTCGAGCGATGCGCTGCAACCCGGAGTGGCTACAGATGATGCTCGCCAAACCTCTGGAGGAGCGTATAGCGTTCGCGCAGCACGCTCGCCAGCAAAGCATGGCCCGCGGCGATGTGCCCGAAGAAATCATGGACGTGAACGACGACGCCATCAAATCGGCAATCGAGGAAGCGGGCGTAGATGTCCTGCTACACGGCCATACCCATCGACCAGCGATTCACGAAGTCGATCTGGGTGACCGATCGGCCAATCGAATCGTGCTCGGTGACTGGTACGAGCAAGGTTCCGTCCTCCGATGGACCGACTCGGGCCCATCGCTGGACGTAC
>JBCAZN010000170.1:0-6174 GCA_038533035.1 Pseudomonadota bacterium | reverse complement strand
GCCGTCCGGGAAAATCACGTGATCGACCTGCGGCTTGATGTTTTCCCACTCGAACTTTTTCAGGTACTCAACATCGATTTCATTGTCGAAATGGCCAATGTTGCACACGATCGCCTGGTTGCGCATGCGCTCCATCTGCGGACCCGTGAGGATGTTGTAGTTGCCGGTCGCGGTAACCACGATGTCGACCTTGTCGATGACGTCGTCGAGGCGCACAACACGGTAGCCTTCCATCGCCGCCTGCAGCGCACAAATCGGGTCGACCTCGGTGACCCAGACCGTCGCGCCAAGCCCGCGCAATGACTGTGCCGAGCCCTTGCCAACGTCGCCGTAGCCACAGACGACTGCAACCTTGCCCGCAACCATGACGTCGGTTGCACGCTTGATCGAATCGACGAGCGACTCGCGGCAGCCGTACAGATTGTCAAATTTCGACTTCGTGACTGAATCATTTACGTTGAATGCCGGGCACATCAGCGAGCCGTCTTTCATCATGTCGTACAGTCGCTTGACGCCGGTCGTGGTTTCTTCCGACAGTCCCTTGATGTCTTTCATGATCTCGGGGTACTTGTCGTGCAGCACCTGGGTAAGATCGCCGCCGTCATCGAGAATCATGTTCGGCTGCCAGCCGTCCGGCCCGTTGATCGTCTGCTCGACGCACCACCAGTATTCCTCTTCGGTCTCTCCCTTCCAGGCAAACACCGGAATGCCCTGGTCAGCTATCGCCGCGGCGGCATGATCCTGCGTCGAAAAAATATTGCAAGAGGACCAGCGAATATCTGCGCCGAGCTCCTTCAGAGTTTCGATCAGGACGGCCGTCTGGATTGTCATGTGCAGGCAGCCGGTCAGGCGTACACCGTCGAGCGGCTTCTGGCCCTTGTATTCCTCACGAATCGTCATGAGACCCGGCATTTCGGTCTCCGCGATCGCGATTTCGCGGTGGCCCCAGTCGGCGAGCGTAATGTCGGCGACTTTGTAGTCATTGCTATCAATGGCAACGGCTTCGCTGCTCATAGGTTTTCTCCTGGATAATGCATATATAAGGTACCAACTACGGTTTGAGCGAGTCTAAGGTAATTGGCCCGACTGGTGTGTGTCTAAAGGTAACGAATGCCGGTTCAGGCGGCAGCAGCCTTCAGGGCTTCCGCCTTGTCGGTGCGTTCCCACGTCAGGTCGATGTCTTCGCGGCCGAAGTGACCGTAGGCAGCCGTTGCCTTGTAGATCGGCTGGATCAGATCGAGCATCGTCAGGATGCCGTACGGCGTCAGGTCAAAATGCTCACGAATCAGTTCGTCGAGGCGGTCATCGGAGACCGTGCCCGTGCCAAACGTGTGGACACTGATCGATGTTGGCTCCGCAACGCCAATGGCGTACGACACCTGGATTTCGCAGCGGTCGGCCAGGCCGGCCGCAACGATATTCTTGGCAACATAACGCGCCGCATAGGCAGCCGAGCGGTCCACCTTTGACGGGTCCTTGCCCGAAAAGGCGCCACCGCCGTGGCGCGCGGCACCGCCGTAGGTGTCGACGATAATTTTCCGGCCTGTGAGGCCGCAGTCGCCCATCGGTCCGCCGATTTCGAAGCGGCCTGTCGGGTTGATGTGGTACTTGGTGTCGGCGGACAAAAGCTCTGCAGGAAGAATAGGCTTGATGATCTCTTCCATGACGCCTTCGCGCAGATCAGCCATCGATACGTCAGCGTCGTGTTGTGAAGACAGCACCACGGCGCCGATCGAAACGGGCTTGTTGTCCACATAATTAAATGTGACCTGGCTCTTGGCGTCCGGGCGCAGGTAGGGCAGCGTGCCGTTTTTGCGAACCTCGGCCTGGCGGCGCACCAACCGGTGCGAGTAAGTGATCGGCGCTGGCATCAGGACGTCCGTCTCATTGCAGGCATAGCCGAACATGAGGCCCTGGTCGCCCGCACCCTGGCTCTCAGCACTGTCGCGGTCCACGCCCATGGCGATGTCAGGTGATTGTTTGCCGAGCGCATTCAGGACCGCGCACGAGGCGCCGTCAAAGCCCTTGTCAGAACTGTCGTAGCCGATCTCGAGTACGGTCTCGCGGACAATCTCTTCAATATCGACCCATGCTGAAGTCGTTACTTCGCCGGCGACCATCGCGACACCGGTCTTGACCAGCGTTTCACAGGCGACACGTGCCGATTTGTCCTCAGCGAGAATCGCGTCGAGAATGGCATCGGAAATCTGGTCGGAGATCTTGTCCGGGTGCCCCTCGGATACCGATTCGGACGTAAACAGGAATGCATCTGACATATTTGGGGGTCCATCGACTGAAAGGTGGCGCATTGTACCCTTGAAGCGGCCCCCTATAACAGGGAAAATGCGCGCCTCGCGCAAGCGGAATTCACCTCTAAATATAAGGGCGCTTCGCCCCCCACAAGACAGGCCAACATGTCACAAAATGCAACTGCCGCCGGCCAGCCAGCCCGGCGCGAGCTCGCCAATGCCATCCGGGCGCTCTCCATGGACGCGGTGCAAGCCGCCAAATCCGGTCATCCGGGCGCACCGATGGGCATGGCGGATATCGCCGAAGTGCTCTGGAATGACTACCTGAAACACAATCCGGCGAATCCCGAGTGGGCGGATCGTGATCGCTTTGTGCTGTCGAACGGCCATGGCTCGATGCTCGTCTACAGCCTGTTGCACCTGACGGGCTACGCGGATTTCCCGATCGAACAGCTGCGCAATTTCCGGCAGATGGGGTACAAAACCGCGGGTCACCCCGAATATGAGCCGGGTGGACCGGTCGAGACGACCACAGGGCCGCTCGGGCAGGGCATTACGAATGCCGTTGGCATGGCCATGGCCGAGAAAATGCTGGCCGCCGAGTTCAACCGGCCAGGTCACGACATCGTCGATCATAAGACCTGGGTATTTCTTGGTGACGGCTGCCTCATGGAAGGCATCTCGCACGAAGCCTGCTCGCTGGCTGGCACGCTAAAGCTGGGCAAACTGATTTGCCTTTATGACGACAACAACATCTCGATTGATGGTGAGGTTGACGCCTGGTTTACGGATGACACCGCAAAACGTTTCGAGTCGTACGGCTGGCAGGTCATCGACAATGTGGACGGCCACGATCCGGCCGCGGTTGCAGCGGCAATTGAAGGCGCGATCGCCGATACCGGGCGCCCAACGATGATCTGTTGCAAAACGATTATCGGCTACGGTGCGCCGAATAAACAGGGTACGGCCGCGACGCACGGTGCACCGCTCGGCGATGACGAGATCGCCGCGGCGCGTGCCGAGCTTGGCTGGAGTCACGCGCCGTTTGAGGTGCCCGCCGATATCAGCGCGGCCTGGGACGGTCGCGAACGCGGTGTGGTCGAGGAAAGCGCCTGGAACGAAAAGTTTGCGGCCTATAATGCCGCACACCCTGAACTCGCGACGGAATTTGCTCGGCGCATGGCCGGCAAGCTGCCGGGCAACTGGGCTGAAATTGCGGAGCAGGGCATTGCGGAGATCAACGCCGAGGCGGCCAAGATGGCTACCCGCCAGGCGTCACTGCGCGCACTAAACGCGTTTGCGCCTGCGTTGCCGGAAATGGCAGGCGGCTCGGCCGACCTGACCGGGTCCAACCTGACCAAGCACAGCGGCTCGACGCCGATTTCAGGTGAGGACGCCTCGGGCAACTACATCTGGTTTGGTGTGCGCGAATTCGGCATGACGGCGATTTGCAACGGCATGCGCCTGCACGGCGGCTTCATTCCCTACGCAGGGACGTTCCTGACGTTTTCGGATTACTCGCGCAACGCGCTGCGCATGGCGGCCCTGATGCGAATCCAGAATATTCTCGTGTTTACCCACGATTCGATTGGCCTGGGCGAGGACGGTCCGACGCATCAGCCGGTTGAGCACACGGCGAGTTTGCGGCTGATGCCGAACATGAGCCTCTGGCGGCCGTGCGATAGCGTGGAGACGGCCGTCGCCTGGCGCGCGGCGCTCGAAAACAACAGCGGCCCGACAAGCCTGGTTCTGACCCGTCAGGGTCTGCCGCATATCGAACGCACGGATTCACAAATTGCGGATATCGCGCGCGGTGGCTACGTATTGCGTGACGGCGACGGGGTACCCGACATTATTGTCATCGCGACCGGCTCTGAGGTTGAGCTGGCTATGAACGCCGCCGACGTGTTGTCAGGCGAGGGCGTCGCCGTCCGTGTGGTCTCGATGCCTTCGACGAATACCTTCGATGCGCAGGATGCCGACTATCGCGAAGCGGTACTGCCCTCCGGCGTGACGGCGCGTGTTGCGGTCGAGGCGGGCGTTACCGGCGGCTGGTGGCGTTATGTCGGCACGCACGGCGCCGTCGTGGGCCTGGATCGATTCGGCGAATCGGCACCGGCGGGCGAACTTTTTGAACACTTCGGCTTTACAACGGACAACGTGGTTGCCGCCTGTAAAGACGTACTGAAATAGAAACTGGAGCAATAACTAATGGCTATCAAGATCGGCATCAACGGCTATGGCCGAATCGGTCGCAACATCCTTCGCGCTATTCACGAGTCCGGTCGCGCCGGCGAATTCGACGTGGTTGCACTAAATGATCTGGGTGATCCGACGGCAAATGCCCGCCTGACGCGTCGTGACACGGCGCACGGTGCATTTCCGGGCACGGTCGAGGTCGACGGTGGCGACATCATCGTTAACGGCGATCGCGTAAAGGTTTTTGCAGAACGCGATCCGGCGAAGCTGCCGTGGGGCGACCTCGGTGTTGACGTTGTTTTCGAGTGCACGGGACTGTTCCGCACCGTGGATACGGCGGGCAAGCACATTGACGGCGGCGCCAAGAAAGTCGTGATCTCTGCACCGGGTGGCGACGGCGTCAAGAAGACGATCGTCTACGGCGTCAATCACGACACGCTGACGGCCGACGACCAGGTCATATCGAACGCGTCCTGCACGACGAACTGCCTCGCGCCGCTCGTCAAACCGCTTAACGATGCGCTGGGCGTCAAGCACGGCATCATGACGACGATTCACGCCTACACGAACGACCAGGTTCTGACCGACGTTTATCACAAGGATCCGCGCCGCGCGCGTTCCGGCACGATGTCGCAGATCCCGACGTCGACCGGCGCCGCGAAGGCCGTTGGCCTCGTGCTGCCGGAACTCAACGGCAAGCTGGACGGCTTTTCGATGCGAGTGCCGACGATCAACGTTTCGTGCGTCGACCTGACGTTTGTTGCGGCACGCGATACGACGGTCGACGAAGTCAACGACATCCTTCGCGCTGCCGCGGACGGACCGCTCAAAGGCGTGCTCGCGTACAGCGACGAGCCGCTGGTTTCGATCGACTTCAATCACGACCCGCATTCGTCGACAGTTGACACTGACCTGACCAAGGTCATGGAAGGCAACATGGTCAAGGTCCTGTCCTGGTACGACAACGAGTGGGGCTTCTCGAATCGCATGCTGGACACCACCGTCGCATTGATGAACGCGAAGTAAGTTCGCAATGGCCGTCCTGAAAATGACCGACATCGAATTGTCGGGCAAGCGGGTGTTGATTCGCGAAGACCTCAACGTCCCGATCAATGACGGTCAGGTAAGCTCCGATGCGCGCATCCGCGCCGCCCTGCCAACAATCAGGGCGGCACTGGATGCCAATGCGGCCGTCATGGTCATGTCGCACCTGGGTCGCCCGACGGAAGGCGAGCCCGACGCACAGTATTCATTGCGGCCGGTTGCCGAGCATCTGGGGAAGCTGCTTGATCGTGAAGTCGCGCTGGTTGAAAACTGGATCGACGGCATCGAAGTCGCGCCCGGTGACGTCGTGCTTTGCGAGAACGTGCGTTTTCTCGACGGCGAAAAAGCATGCGATGAAGGTCTGGCGCGAAAAATGGCCGCGCTCTGCGACGTATTCGTGATGGATGCGTTCGGTACGGCGCATCGCGCCCAGGCGAGCACCTACGGTGTTGCCGAATACGCGCCTGTCGCGTGTGCCGGTCCGCTGCTGGCCGCTGAACTGGACGCACTCGCGAAGGCGATGGACAACCCGGCGAAGCCGTTCGTGGCGATTGTTGGCGGTTCCAAGGTCTCAACGAAGCTGACGGTGCTCGATGTGCTCGCAGAAAAAGTCGACACGCTAATCGTTGGCGGTGGCATTGCCGTCTCGAGCATGTCGGCCTCGTACAGCGACTTGCCGACA
>JBCAZN010000169.1:0-6177 GCA_038533035.1 Pseudomonadota bacterium | reverse complement strand
GTAATCGCGTTGTCGCCCGTGAACGAGATCTGGATGTCGTCCCAGTCCTGGTTGAAGACTTCAGGCTCTCGGCTTCGGCGGCGTTCTACGACTCCGAGTTGAAGGACGACTACTGCAACTTCTCTGCCGGCGTCTGTACGTCGGTGCTTGCGCCGGCGGGTACACGCCTGCCAGTGACGGCCGATATCAAGTACAACGTTGTCGGACGTTACCATTGGGAAGCGGGAACGCTGGATGCCTACTTCCAGGGTGCGCTCGTCCACGAGGGCGATCGCGATTCCGACCTGGACCAGGCCGCCAACGCGATTCTTGGCACCTTGCCGTCATACACGACGCTGGATCTGTCCGGTGGCTTCGGCCGGGACAACTGGATGGTCGATGTTTTCGTCTCGAACATTACGGGCGAAGATGCGCCGATATACTTCAATGCACAGTGTGTTGCCGAGACCTGCGGCGACCAGGTGTACGGCGTGAGAATTCGTCCGACGACGATCACGGCGAGGTTTACCTGGGACTTCGATTGATCCGGTAACCATTAGCTGCAAAATAAGAGGGCTCCCGCAGGGGAGCCCTTTTTGCAGGTAAAATTGTTATCTAGCTGCTAGTTGCTGAACACTGCATGTCGCCGGCATTGAGAATCAATAAACGGGTCCTGATCCTTCTGACCCTGATTGTCGCGACGGCCACGGTCTTCTGGACCGGGTCGCGTTATCCTTCGCTTGACCAAAAAGCCATCATGGGTGGCTCGGCCGCGCTTGAGGATCCGCTGGCCTTCGAGGCGTCGCTGCAAATCCAGCCGAATCACGGCACGCTCCAGCGCATCGCGTATACCACCGTCAACTGGATTGAAACCAATCTCGAGGGCATGGCATTCGGTCTCTTCATTGGCGCCTGCCTGCTGACCCTGATCGGTATGATCTCGGTGCGCGGAACCCGAAATGGCTTCGCAAATACGATGCTTGGTGCAGCGATAGGTACGCCGCTCGGCGTGTGCGTAAATTGCTCGGCGCCTGTCGCCAAGGGCATGCATGACGGCGGGGCCAGGCTCGAAACGACATTGGCGACGATGTTCAGTTCGCCGACACTGAATATCGTTGTGCTGACCATGCTGTTCTCGATGTTCCCGATCTACCTGATCGGCATCAAGCTGGCACTCACGCTGATATTCATCTTTATCTTCGTGCCGTTGCTGTCGCGCTATGTTTTTAAAGAGGAGCGGGCGCCGACGTACGACGATTCAGTGTGCGCAATGCCACCGCCCGCTGCTATTTCGCAAGAGGAAAATCTGCTGTCTGCGGCTCGCGGTACGGCAATCGTGCTGGCCAAGAACCTGGGCTACCTGGTTATCCGGACGGTGCCGCTGATGCTGCTCGCAGGCTTTCTTGGTGCGGTGGTCGCAAACGTCGTGCCGCTCGCGGCGCTCGTCGATCACGAGGCAACGTTTATCACGGTTTTCCTGATCGGCTTGATTGGCATCTTTCTGCCAGTGCCGGTTGCGTTCGACATCGTCGTTGTTGCCATACTGGTTGCGGCGGGCGCACCGGTCATATACTCAATGACGTTGCTGTTTACGCTTGGTATTTTCAGTATCTATCCGTTTTTCATTGTCTGGCGCACCATCTCACCGCGCGTTGCCGTGGTCACCACCGTGGTGCTGGTGGTGATGGGTATTGTCGGCGGCTACGTGGCGGATTACATGTACGAAGCCGAGATGCGGGACATGATGGAATTCCTGGAGCAGGAAAGCTGATGGCCTGCCGGAATTGCTACCTGTTGTTGATTGCCGGTCTGTTTGCTGCGCCGATCCTGCCGGCGCAGGACAACCGTGATGCCGACGGCAATACGGTCAGCGTCTCAAGCGTCGAATTCCAGCCGCGTTCAGGTGAGGGCGACAAGCCATTCACACGCTATGACGGCGTGCATTTCGGACTGGATCAGCCCAACACGATGACGCCGCGGGACTTTTATCCGCCGTTCTTCAACGGCGGCGGTATTGCGTCGGGCGACATCAATCGCGACGGCTGGCCGGATATCGTATCCGCGAGCGGCAAATACCTGTTCCTGTTCACCAACCAGGACGGCAAGCGTTTTGTGCCGGTGCAGGTCGATGTCACGGGCCAGGACGACGTCGCCATCATCAATGTCGTGCTGGTCGACATTAACGGCGATGGCTGGCTCGACATATTTGGTACTACTTACCTGCAGGGGAATTTCTACCTGCTCAGCGACCAAGGCAAATTCACGTCTGCCGGACTCCGCCAGCCGCCACGCGGTAATTCCGTGTTGAGTTCGACGGCATCGTTCGGCGACATCGATCGCGACGGTGATCTCGATGCCGTCATCGGCAACTGGTTCGCGGGCGCCAGCAAAAAACACCCACCGCCGCACTCACAGAACGAAGTCTGGACCAACGAGGATGGTGTATTTACGTCGGAACCGCTGGACGAGCTGGTTGGCGAGACGCTGAGCACACTGTTGTCGGACTGGAACGGCGACGGTTTCCTCGATCTCGCGGTCGGCAATGACTTCGAGGCACCGGACCTTTTCTATCTGAACGACGGTACCGGAAAATTCAATCTCATCGAAAAGCGCGATGGCCTGTTTCCGGTTTCATCGCAGACCACGATGAGTATCGATACAGGCGATTTCGACAACGATCTCGACCTCGATATGTTTATCGACCAGATCACGGCGCGGGCGACCGGCCCGTCCGCGAAAATGCAGATTCTCGGGCTTGAGAATTACTGCAATGAAATCGAGGTCGAGGAAACGCGCAACCGCTGCGAAGCGAACATGGAAACGCGCAAGGGGTTCTTTTACGGCTCGAATCACAAACCGTCACATATTCGTGAATGCGCCAAGGTCCCCGATGAGAACGATCGTCGTGCCTGTATCGGTATGCAGGTCATGATGACGTCGCAACGTAACAAGGACCCTGAGCTGTGCGGCAAGATGCCGCGTACAGAGGCTCGAACTTACTCGCTGTGCCGAAATTTTTTCGAAGAGGTCTTGCCGCACGATCCGGACAAGCTCGATCAGGCAATCCCGCAGCGCATGAACGAAAACGTGCTGCTGGCCTGGGACGATAGCGAAGGACGCTACCTCGATGTATCCCGGGAATACGGCACCGGCTTTACCGGGTGGAGCTGGAACGCGCGCTTCGCCGATGTCGACAACGACGAGTGGCAGGATATCTACGTCGTTGCAGGTACCTGGTTTCGGGCAACGCAGTCCGGCACGACCGGCAACTTCTTTTTTCACAATGACAGCGGTGAGCGCTTTATCGACAAGACGGATGCGTTCGGCCTGCAGAACCTCATGATCGTGAGTGCGTATACCGTGATCGATTTCGATCGTGACGGTGATCTCGATTTCGTCTCGAATTCGATTAACGGGCCGCTCTGGTTGCTCAGGAACAACGCGACCAGTGACAACAGCAACAGCAACAGCATCGCATTCGAGTTGCGCGATGAAATCGGCAACCGTGACGGCATTGGTACGGTTTTTACTATCCACTACGGGTCTGACGGCAGTCGCCACCAAATGCGCGAGCTCAAGGCCAGCGGCGGCTACATTTCATTCGACGAGCCGCTCGCACACTTCGGGCTCGGCGAACATGACAGTATCGATCGCCTCGAAATTCGCTGGTCCACGGGCGGTAAAACGGAAATCAAAGGGCCGTTCCAGGCCGGTCGGCTGTATTCGCTGAAGCGCAGCAAACCCTGACAGCCGTCAGTGAAGAGACGGCGCGGTCGGTTTAGCGGCGTTTAATCCCGCGGGATTTTGCAATAAAGTCGCCGAGCAGACGGAATTCGTCTGCCCGGCGACTGCCCTTGCGCCAGGCGAGGCCGATCTTGCGATGGCTTCGGTCGGGTAGTGCGTGTAGCTGCACTTTGGTATTGCGAAGCAGGGCGCTGCCACGAGCCATCTCGGGCAGAAACGTGATGCCGAGGTCGGCGTCGACCATTTCGATCAACGTCAACAGGCTGCTGGCACCGAACCGGCGCACCTTTTCGGTGTCGCGGATGCGGCATGCCGCCAGTGCGTGGTCGCGCAGGCAATGCCCGTCCTCGAGCAGCAGGATGCTGTCGGCGTTCAGGCGGCTGAATCGATAGGTAGCCGGGTCAACTCGTTGCGTACCTTCGCGGTACGCCAGGCAGAATTCGTCGTTGTACAGTTCCTCGGACTCAATGCCGGACATTTCCCACGGTAGTGCCAGTAAGAGAACGTCGAGGTCGCCGGCCATGAGTCGCTCGTAGATGCGCTGCGTCTGGTCCTCGATCAGTAGTAACTCAAGTTTCGGGTAAGACTTGCGTAGTTTCGGCAGCAGGTCAGGCAGGACAAACGGCGCGATCGTCGGGATGACGCCGAGCCGCAGCTCACCGCAGAGCGGTTCGGGATCCCCGGCGGCAACCTGCATCAGTGCGTCGACGTCCCGCAAGACGAGGCGCGCCTGCACAGCCACGTCCTGCCCCTTCGCGGTAATGGTGACGTTGCGGTTGGTCCGGTCTACGAGCGTTGTCCCCAGTGCCGACTCGAGCTCCTGGATCGCGTTACTGAAAGCCGACTGCGAGACAAATGAGCGCTCGGCCGCGCGGCCGAAATGTTCCACCTCGTTGAGCTCGACGAAGTAGCGCAGCTGTTTGAGCGTCGGTGACCGCATGATCGAGAAAATAGCATATTGTATTCGAAATAACCTGTTTTATTTATTAATTGTATTGCTGGAGAATAGCCTAATTAGTTCAGAGCGGAGGCAATAATGGATATCAATACCGGAATTCCGGCAGCGGATCGCGAGGCGATCTCGAAAGGCCTGTCGAGCCTGCTGGCCGACAGCTACACGCTGTATCTCAAGACGCACAACTACCACTGGAACGTGGAAGGGCCGCAGTTCAACACCTTGCACCAGATGTTCGAGACCCAATATACGGAGCTCGCGACTGCAGTGGATGAGATTGCGGAACGAATCCGCGCGCTGGGCATCAAAGCGCCGGGTTCCTATGCACAGTTTGCGAAACTGACCTCGGTCGACGAGGCGCAAGGAAACGAGTCAGCTGAGGAAATGGTCCGGCAACTCGCAATTGGCCAGGAGACGATCGTGCGTACGGCGCGAGCCGCATTCCCTGCCGCAGATGAGGCAAACGACGAACCGACAGCAGACCTCTTGACGCAGCGTATGCAGATTCACGAAAAAAATGCCTGGATGCTTCGCAGCATGCTGGCCTGAACACTGATTACAAAATGGAGACAACAATGCTTAACAATCTCGAAGGAAAACGAGTCCCTGACGTAACCTTCCGAACCCGCCAGGGCCACGAATGGGTTGACGTCACCACGGACGAGATCTTCGGCGGCAAAACCGTCGTACTGTTCTCGCTGCCGGGTGCATTTACACCGACCTGCTCGTCGTCACACGTACCGCGCTACAACCAGCTGGTACCGCAGTTCAAGGCAAACGGTGTTGACGACGTTATCTGCGTTTCGGTTAACGACGCGTTCGTCATGAACGAGTGGAAGCGCAGCCAGAACGCAGAACGCGTGACGTTCCTGCCTGATGGCAATGGCGAATTCTCGGACAAGATGGGTCTGCTCGTCGGCAAGGAAGACCTCGGTTTCGGTAAGCGCTCGTGGCGCTACTCGATGCTGGTACGCGACGGTGTCATCGAGAAGATGTTCATCGAGCCCGAAGAGCCAGGCGATCCGTACCATGTCTCGGATGCAGACACGATGCTCAAGCACCTTGATCCGCAGTGCGAGTTCCCGCACGACGTTGCGATTTTCTCGCGCGAAGGCTGCCCGTTCTGTGTACGTGCAAAGGGCCTGCTGGAAGACGCCGGGCTCGAGTACGAAGAGCTGGTGCTGAACCGCGACTACACGGACCGCACGCTGCGTGCCGTATCGAAAGGCATTACCTACCCGCAGGTATTTATTAACGGCCAGCACGTGGGTGGTTCGGACGATCTTGCCGAATGGCTTGAAGCACGCGCGGAGTCGCGTAACGCAGCTTAAAGCATAGGAGTCCGATTCTGGCTAGTTCGATGCCTTACTCCGAGTATACTGTTGCCATTGGAAAGGTGACGACATGCTCGAGAGCAAGGTATTCGAACAAGCCAGGGTTTCACGAGACGCGCGTTTCGACGGGCGTTTTTTCATTGCCGTAAAGACCAACGGTATAAT
>JBCAZN010000168.1:0-6220 GCA_038533035.1 Pseudomonadota bacterium | reverse complement strand
AAATCGTCGGCTATTCAATGATCGAGCCGACGATTTCCTTCCTGCCGGGTATCGACCCCTACGTACTGGCGGATCCGCTGCAGGTTACCGCGGCGCAGCGCCCGGCGCGTTTCCTGCGCGTCGAAAAAGCGGTTTCGCAGCCCGACGAGGATCTGCGCGACATCGATAACACGGCGTTTGGTGTTTCGACATTCTTCGGCATGAAGGAAATCGTCGGCTATTCAATGATCGAGCCGGACGGCTCCGTGATGATGAAGGTGCCGGCCAATACGGCGCTGAACATCAGCATCGTTGATGAAAACGCCATGCGTATTACGCAGCGTCATTTCAACTGGATCCAGGCAGCGGCCGGCCAGGAAATTACGTGTAACGGTTGTCACGATGCGAACAGCGGCCTGTCGCACGGACGTGATGACGCGTTCGATAGTGCCTATGCTGGTGCGCAGACCGCCGGTGTGGAGTTTCCTAACACGGATCCGCAGTGGTTTGTCGGCGAAGTCGGCGAAACGATGGCCGAAGTGCGCGCGCGCATCACGTGCGCGAGCGACAGTTGCTCATCGATCGAGCCGTCGATGAACGTCCTTTATACGGATGTCTGGAGCGCGAACCCGCTCGACGCCAATGGCGATCCGATCAATCCGGATATCAATTACTCGTACACGGCACTGACGACGGCATCACCGACGTCCATCGCGTGCGCGACCAACTGGCAGGCACAGTGCCGTGCGGTCATTAACTACGAGACCATTATTCACCCGTTGTGGAGTGTGTCGCGCATCGAAACCTTCGATGACGACAACGACCCGATGACGCCGGAAGTGCCGGTGCTCGATGGCAACGGCAATCCGATCGACAACGCCTGCACCGGCTGTCATACGGCCATTGACCCTGTTCTCATGGTCCCGCAGGTGCCGGCCGGCCAGCTCGAGCTGACGGACGGCCTGTCGATCGACGAACCAGATCACTTTCATGCCTATCGCGAACTGTTAGTAACTGATAATCTTCAGGAATTGCAGGGTGGCATGCTGGTGGATGCAACCCAGGTTATAGGTCAGGATGCGGATGGAAACGACATTCTGGCCCCGATTCCTATCGCACCACCGGCTACTATCATTGGCGCAAGGGCATCGAGCGATTTCTTTGACCGTTTCTACGATCCGAACGATCAGAATCACTTCAATATTCTTTCCGGGGCGGAACTCCGCCTCATTGCGGAATGGTTGGATGTCGGAGCCCAGTATTACAACAATCCCTTCGACGCCCCAGCTAACTAAATCCGCACTGTTCGGATGCCTGGTTGCCGTCGTACTGCAGTTTGTTCTCGCGGCGGCGGCCCATGCGGACGACCACGAGTATCGATCCGTTGTCGTTGCCGACCCGTATCTTGAAATGCATACGGGACCCGGTCGTGGCTATCCGATCGATCACGTTGTAGACCGCGGCGATACCGTCAAAATTCTTTTGCAGCGCACCGACTGGTACAAGGTGCGCACGGATCGCGGCAGGGAAGGCTGGGTCGATCGCGCGCAGATGGAGCTGACGTTCAAACCGGATGGCGAACCGACCGAGTTCGATGACATCGGACTCGCGGAATTCACTAATGCGAAATGGGAAATCGGCATGCTGGCGGGCGATTTTGGCGGCGCCAATATCCAGTCGCTGTACGGCAGCTATTCGCTGAACCCGAACGTCGCAGTCGAGCTGTGGGGATCGCAGATCCTCGGCAATTTTTCGAATGGTTGGACGGGCAGTGTGAACATCGTGCACGAGGCGTGGCCGGAGTGGCGTTTTTCGCCGTTCTTTACGCTCGGTGCCGGCGTGATTCACACCGAACCGAAGTCGACCATCATCCAGGGCGAGGACCGCACGGACCAGGTTGGACACGTCGGTGTCGGGGTGCGTGCATACATGACGCGGCGATTCCTGTTGCGCGCCGAATACAAGAGCTACGTGGTTTTCACGAGCAGAGACGATAATGAGGAAGTAGAAGAATGGAAAGTCGGTTTCGCGTTCTTTTTCCAATAGTAACGATGGTAGCGGTCCTCGGCCTCCAAGGCTGCGCCGCCACCAAGAACCTGTTCGGCATTGGTTCGAGAGAGGCGCCACCGCCGTCGACGGAACCGCCGGGCCAGGTCATTGACCCGCAGGTCGAGCGTCGTGAGATCAAGGAGCCGGCGATCGATCGTGAAGACTTCGAAGTGGGTGCCTTTGTCGGCATCATGGGTATCGAGGACTTTGGTTCGAACGTCGTTTACGGTGCTCGCGTCGCGTACCACATCACGGAAGGTTTCTTTGTCGAGGGCACGGCGGGTACCAGTGAGGGCGGCCTGACGTCGTTCGAACAGTTGTCGGGTGGCGCGCGCCTGATTACCGACAGCGAGCGGCAGCTGACCTACGTCAACCTGAACCTCGGCTACAACATTCTGCCCGGCGAAGTGTTTATCGGCGAAGGCCGGGCGTACAACACCAGTCTTTACCTGATCGCGGGGCTGGGCTCGACCCGCTTCGCCGGTGACGACCGCTTTACGGTCAACGTCGGCGCCGGCTACCGGTTCCTGCTGAATGACTCGATGGCGATTCACCTCGACTTCCGCGATCACTTGTTTGATATCGACCTTCTGGGCGAGGAAAAGACGGCGCACAACCTGGAAGCGCACCTGAGCTTCACGATGTTCTTCTGAGGAAGGCGTCACATCCAGACCCCGGCTACGGCGATAAAGTAGGGATTATGACAATGCGAAATCGAACATTTGGACGATTTTTACTGGCGGCGCTGCTGCTGGGCGGCCTGAGTGCCTGTGGCCCGATTGAGCCATGGGTCAAGCCGTACGAGCGCGACAAGCTTGCCGACCCGATCATGGCGCTGGATGGCGATCCGGTATCGACGTCGTACATCCAGCACGTTTATGAAGCGCGCGAGGGTGCCAAAGGCGGCGAAGGTGCTGTCGGAGGCGGCTGCGGCTGTAACTAGGCAACGACGATGTTGAAGCGCACGGTAATCATTGCGTTCCTGCTGGCATTGACCAGCAATGCATTTGCGGGCGTGTTGCCCGACGATCGGGCGGATGTGCTGTACCACTTGTATGACGGCGGTGACGTAACGATTGACGGGCCGTCGGTGCTGGTTCGCAAGAAGGTCGGCAAAAGCTTCTCGGTCGTCGGTAACTACTACGTCGATATGATTACGTCGGCTTCCATCGACGTCGTCACGCAGGCGAGCCAGTACACCGAAGAACGTACGCAGTATTCGCTCGGTGTTGACTACCTGCGCGGCAATACAACGATGCGCGTCGGCTGGACGACCAGTGAAGAGTCCGATTTCGACGCCGAGACGATCAACTTCTCCGTCAGCCAGGACATGTTCGGCGACCTCACAACGCTGACGCTGAGCTACGCGCTTGGCGATGACCTGGTACGCCGCTCGGACGATGATACGTTCCGTGAACCGCTTGAGCGGCAGATTTACGGTGTAGGCATTACGCAGATCCTGACCAAGAACCTGATCGCGACAATGAATTTCGAAACGGTGACCGAGGAAGGCAATTCTCTGAACAACCCGTATCGCTCGGTACGCTATTTCGACATCGGTAGCGCGCTGGGCTATAGCTACGAGCCCGAGTTGTACCCGTTCACCCGCACGACCAATGCGGTCGGTCTGCGCGCTCGCTACTTCCTGCCGTATCGCGCAGCCATCGAAGGCGAGTATCGGTTCTTCACCGACACCTGGGACATCGAATCGCATACCGCGTCGATCTCCTATATACATCCATGGCGCGACTGGACCTTTACGGGCAAGTTCCGCTACCACGATCAGACCGGTGCGCATTTCTTCCGTGACCTGTTCTCCGGGCCGCAGGCGACCAACTTCCGCGGCCGCGACAAGGAAATCAGCCCGCTGACGAGCTATACGTTCAAGCTGGCGGCCGCCTACGAGTTCAAGAGTGATGACGGCGATCCGTGGGGATTCATCAAGCGCGCCAAGGTCACGGGATCGTATTCGTCATTGCACGTCGATTATCACGAGTACTCTGATTTGCGGGCACTCGAGCCCATTGGCAGTGAGCCGCTGTACGTCCTGGACGCCGATATCATCCAGTTGTACGTCTCGTTCTTCTACTGACAGAACTCCGTTCCTGATTGCTTTATTATGGCTCCCTCGCCACGCCTGACCGTGGCCCCAAAAAGGGAGATTCACCTTGACGTGGTTGTGGTTCGTTCCGGTCCTGCTCGGTATCGCGGGCGTCGCGATATATAACCGCCTGATTCGTTCGCGCAATCGCGTCGACACGGCATGGAGCGATATCGACGTGCAGCTGCAACGTCGGCACGACCTGATCCCGCGACTTGTGACGGCGGTCGATCAATACGGCAAGTACGAAAAGGCGACGCTTGAGGCCGTGACCGAAATGCGTGCGGAAGCAATGCGGGTCACCGAAGTGCGCGCCCGCGGCAAGGCGGAAGAAAAACTCAGCGAAGGCGTCGGTCGCCTGATCGCACTGGCTGAAAGTTACCCGGACCTGAAAGCCAACGAAAATTTCCTCGAGCTGCAGCGCGAGCTCGTCGAAACCGAAAACTACCTGCAGTTTGCGCGGCGTTTCTACAATGGCTCGGTCCGTGACTACAACACGATGACCGAGTCTGTACCGCAAAACATCGTCGCCAACCTGTTTGATTTCAAACCGCGTGAGTTCTTCCAGAAATCTTCAGATGATGTCGCCAACGTGCCGCTCGTTGAGCTCGGGTCGGTCGAGTGAGAAACCTCCTTATTCTGCTGGCACTGTTGCCGGCGATGCTGTTCGCTGAAGAGCGCATATTGTCATTTCACAGCGATATCCGCGTATTCCCGGACGGCATGGTCGAAGTGACCGAAACGATCCGGGTGCGAGCGGAGGGCAAGCAGATTCGGCGCGGCATTTATCGCGACTTCCCGGTCGACTATGAAGATCGGTTCGGCAATAACTATCGCATTCGGCTGGAGCCACTCTCGGTGCTGCGCAACGGCACGCCAGAAGCGTTTCACAGTCGCAAGTCAGGGCGGGACCTCAGAACCTACTTTGGAAAGTCGGATGTCTTCATACCGCACGGCGAGCACACCTACACGTTTCGCTATCGCGTGAATCGAATGCTCGGTTTTTTTGACGAGCACGACGAACTGTATTGGAACGTAACCGGCAATCGCTGGAATTTTCCGATCGACAAAGCAACTGCGGATGTGTTTCTCGAATTCGACGCGCCGCCGGGCGAAATGTTTGTCGAGGCCTACACGGGGCGCTACGGTTCTGCGAACCAGGAGTACAGTCGGCGGCTCGACGAACGCGGCAACGTGCACTTCGAGGCGAATAATCGCTTGCCGCCGGCACACGGACTGACGGTTGTGGTCGGCTGGTCGAAGGGACTGGTCGAGGAGCCCAGTGACGCACAGCGTATTGGCTGGATCCTCAAAGATAATGCCAATCTGCTGGCGGCCGTCATCGGGCTGCTGTTGCTGCTTGCCTATTACATTCCGGTCTGGATGAAGTACGGGCGCGACCCGGAAGAGGGCGTGATCGTGACCCGCTATGAGCCGCCCGAAGGCTTTTCACCGGCATCGCTGCGCTACATCCGGCAGATGTACTACGACAACAAGGTGATGACCGCCGCTATCGTCAATCTTGCCGTCAAAGGCTACCTGACGATCCAGTCGGAGGGTAAAGCTCACTCACTGCAAAAGAAGACAGCCGACGCTGCGGCGCCCGCGATGGCGGCTGGCGAACGCGAGCTTTATGAGGCCCTGTTTTCGGAAGCAGATCACGTCGAACTGGACGACAAGAATCACAAAGTTATCGGCAACGCCCATGCGGCGCATAGCGACTCTCTCAAGGCGGACTACCGCAAGAACTATTTCAAATTAAACGGGCTTTTGAATATTCCGGCCATCGTCATCGTGCTGCTAACGGCGCTGGTTGCCTTCAATATCGGAGACGGTCCTGAAGGCCCCGTGATCGTGGTCGTGGTTGCGATGTTCATCATCATGGGGGCGTTTGCCAGCATCATGCGGCGGCCGACGCTACGTGGCCGCAAGCTCCTGGATGAGATGCTCGGTTTCAAGGACTACCTCGAGGTGGCGGAAGAGGACGAGCTAAATTTGCGAAATCCGCCGGACAAGACACCGCAGCACTTCGAGGCGATGCTGCCCTATGCGTTGGCACTCGGCGTGGACCAGGCCTGGTCGGAACGCTTT
>JBCAZN010000167.1:0-6238 GCA_038533035.1 Pseudomonadota bacterium | reverse complement strand
CATAGTTCGGAATGATCGACGGTACCAGTTCGCGCGCCGCGCCGATGAAATATGCGTGGGGCGCCAAATGGCCGCCGCCAGCGGAAAGTGGCAACTTTGCGGATCGCAGCGCACGCGAACTGGTACCGTCGATCATTCCGAACTATGACGACGGATATGCGTCTACAGCTCCTGTAGGTTCCTTTAAGGCAAATGCCCTCGGAATTTTCGATGGCGGCGGCAACGTAGCTGAGTGGGTTAACGACTGGTACACGGTGCCAACGCCCGGAGTGACGACGCCGGAGGTTGACCCGCTGGGTCCACAGCGTGGTACCAGCCGCGTTATTCGTGGCTCAAGCTGGCGGCACGCGGGTTTTACGGAGCTGCGCATGAGTTACCGCGACTACGGAACTGACGCACGTCCCGATCTTGGCTTCCGCATCGCGCGTAATCTCGACTAAGATGCTTGCGAGGAGAAAACGATGAATCGCTACCTGATACTCATGCTGTTGCTCGGCCTGTCGCCCGTACTTGCACAGGACAGCGAAGCCGAGGACACGACCGAGGCAGAGGAAGTGGCTGCCGAGGAGGAATCGGCCGACGAACTGGAGGACGACTTCGAACTCGATATGCAGTCAGATCATACCGAGGACGATGAGGATGTCTTCGAGGCGTCCGTCGACGTGTCATATCAGCAGTCCGTGCCGTTTCCGACCGATATCTGACCGATCGAGTGCTTTCATGAATAAAAAGAATATTCCCGTCGAATTCGTGTTCCAGCTGTTTGCGCTGATCATTGCGATCATTGTGGTGCACGCATTCTATGTTTCGGTCGTGCGACCAACGGCTGCCGAAGTCATTGAAGAACAAAATATGATAGCGGCGCAGGACCCGGACTATGTTCGCGAGCGCAGTGTCTGGGTTCTTGTCAAAGATCTCGAGCAGGAGGCCTGTTTTGTTCTGATGTTCTGGGCGCTCGCTATCATGGGTTATAAAGCGGTCAAGATCAGCAACGAGCGCCGCTTGCTGGAAGTGGATCTTGTTCCGGTGGCAGAGGGGATGCGGGTGCTGCCCGAGGACACGCGCGACTTTTCGCGGTCTGTGCAGGCACTACCCGATGACAAGCAGCAGATGTTGTTGCCACGTGCGTTGCTTAACGCACTGCGCCGATTTTCATCGACCCGCAATATTCAGGACGTCTCGTCAAGCACGCACACGATCTGCGAATCGGAAGCCGAACGGCTTGAATCCGAACTCGCCATGATTCGCTACATCTCCTGGGCAATTCCGTCGATCGGCTTCATTGGCACGGTTCGCGGTATTGGTGAAGCGTTGGCGCAAGCGGACAAAGCCGTTAAAGGCGACATCGCCGGCGTTACGCAAAGCCTTGGCGTGGCGTTTAATTCGACGTTCATCGCTCTTCTCATCAGTATTTTTCTGATGTTTCTCGTGCATCAGCTGCAGCTCATGCAGGAGCGACTGGTGTATGACACTGAAAACTACTGCGACGAGAAACTGATTCGCCATATGAAGGCAGACTGACACGCCAATGGAGCTACTCGCGGCACACCTCAATGATGCAAATATCGTCGTCGTTGGCGGCGATCGCATCCTGTACCGCGAGCCCGGCTTCGCACTGCTGGAGGACCACCAACTGGTCGCCGGCACGGACGCGTACCACAGCGCCCGCCTCAAGCCACGGCATATCCATAATCATTTCTGGTCGGGCCTATCGACCGAGCCACTCGCGGACCGTCGCTTCCAGCACCTGAGTGCTGCCGACCTCGTCAGCTACCAGCTCGAGCAGATGTGGAACAAAGTCGGGGGGGCGAACAAACGGCTCGCAATTGCTGTTCCAGCGTACATGAGCACGGACAACCTTGGACTGTTGCTGGGTATCGCTGCCGAACTCGATATTCCGATCGTCGCGATGGTCGACGCGGCGGTCGCCGCGACGCGCCGACAGTATGAGCACGCGGTGCCGGTACATATCGACCTGAGTTTGCACTCTGCACTGTTGACGCGCCTGATGCAGGAGGAGCAAGTTCAGGTTGAACGCACCGCCGTTGTCGAGGGCTGTGGACTGCTGGCGTTGTATGACAATTTTCTGAAGATCGTGGCCGAAGCATTCGTGCAACAGTCGCGCTTCGATCCGCTGCATACGGCAGAAACCGAGCAGCTATTGCAGAACAATATGCCTGACTGGCTGGTGCAGGCGGGTACCCTGTCGAGCGTTACCGTTGATATGGCGTACCGCGGTGTTACACATAGCGCCGAAATCGATTCGCTCGAATTCGTTGCGGCGGCAGCACCGGTTTACCAGAGCATCGTCAGCAACCTCAGAGCGCTGTACCGTGCCGAAGAGCGTCCGGCAATTCAGTTGTCGGCACGCGCCGCGAGCATGACCGGCCTGGCAGATACCCTAAAGGCACGGGTTGGCGGCGAAGTCTTTCTGCTCGAGCCGGGTGCAACGGCGCGGGGGCTCGTCAATCGCTGCAAGGTCGAAGACAAAGGCGGCAACGTCACGTTGACAAGACATTTGCCGCTGGACCAGGCATCCGTCGCGGTTGCGACGAAAAGCAATGGCGCGGGCAGCGGGCAGCCGACGCACTTGTTGCTTGGTCATAATGCTTTCAGCCTTCGCGGCGAGCCATTGATTCTTGGTTCGCAAGCCAGCGAGAGTGGGCGCTGGCTGGATTTGCGCGACGACATGCCCGGCGTGTCTCGCCGTCACTGCATTGTTGGCGCCGAGAACGGCCAGGTTGTCGTTACTGACCACAGCCGCTATGGCACGTTTCTGAATGGTCATCGTATTGACGGATCGGCGGTATTACAGGTCGGTGACCTGTTGCGCATCGGCACACCGGGATTCGAAATGCGGTTGATTGCGGCGGAGGATCACGATGGCGCGTAAACGCCGCCAGACAGAAGTCTTCAGCATGTCGTTCCTCGACTGCATGAGCTGCGGGTTCGGCGCCGTGATCCTGTTCTTCATGATTATCAACTCACACAGCAATGTGACGAGTGATGAGACCAAGGTGCTGCAGGCGGAAACGGACAAGCTCGAGATCGAAGTACTGGAGGGGCGCAAAAACCTGGCGCTCGCGCGAACTTCAATACAGAAACTGGAGACCGAGCGGGACGACGCCCAGGACCAGATCTCGATCATCAGGGCATTAATCGCGGAGTTGCAGGCCGAGCTTGCCAAGTACGACAACGACACCCTGGCCAAGATCGAGCGCGTCGAAAAACTACAGTCGGATATCAAGTCGCTCGAAGAAGAGATCAAGCGGCTGCTCGCGATGAAGCAGGAGCAGGACGCACTGGGTCAGCAGATTCGTACGTTCCGCGGCGACGGCGACCGCCAGTACCTGACCGGCCTCAAGCTCGGCGGCAAACGCACCCTGATCCTCGTTGACAGATCAGCGAGTATGTTGCACGAAACCATCGTGAACGTTATTCGCCGCCGCAATTTGCCGGAATCAGAGCAGTTGCTGTCACGCAAGTGGCGCCAGGTGGTGGCGAGCGTGGACTGGCTGTCTGCGCAGTTCCAGCCTGACACACAGTTCCAGATCTACATGTTCAACAATATCGCAGAGCCGGTGCTGAAGGGCACCGACGGCGTCTGGCTTGATGCTGACGACGGCTCCATGATCGACGATGCGATTCGCACCTTGCGGCGTACGCCGCCCAAGAACGGCACCAACATGCACGCCGCGTTCAAGGTGATCGCCGACATGAATCCGCGACCCGATAACGTCATCCTGCTCGTGGACGGCATGCCGACGATGGATGCACCGACCACAACGAAATCAGTGATTGGTGGCAGTGAACGACTGAACCTGTTTTTCGCAGCGACGCAGCAGATTCCGTCGGGTATTCCGATCAACGTCATGCTGTACCCCATGGAAGGCGATTTCGATGCGCCCACGTCGTTCTGGTCGCTCGCATTGCGTTCGCGCGGCTCGTTTATCAGCGTCAGCCGGGACTGGCCGTAACCATGAAGCGCAGAAGAAGAGATACGCAGGCCTTTAGCCTCTCGTTCCTTGACTGCATTTGTTGCGGTTTCGGCGCCATTATCCTGTTGCTTGTGCTGTCGAAAATTTACGAGCCTGTGGTTGTTGAAGAGGCCGAACAGGATCTGCGCAATTTGATCGCGCTGTTGCAACAGGAGTTGCACGAGATCCGCGGTACCAGCACGGTGCTGGATCGCACGCTCAAGGAAGTAAAAACCGAGACGCTGGCGACGCGCACCGAACTCGGCAAACTAGAGGGCGATCTTGAGAAAGTTCAGGGTCAGTACAATGCAAGTCGCGAGGAAGAGGATCGAACGATCGACGAAGGCGAGCTGCGCGCGGCCAGGCAGCGACTGTCCGAGGAGCAGCGGCGCCTGCAACCTTACTATCGCCGGCCATCCGAAGATGCCGTCGCCGGTATACCGGTCGACAGCGAGTACATTATTTTCGTCATCGATACGTCGGGCAGTATGCTCGATCGCAGCTGGACGCTTGCACGTCAGAAACTGCGCGAGACGCTGGAGGCCTATCCGGCGGTCAAGGGCATCCAGGTCATGAACGACGATGGCGTGTACATGTTCCGTGATTACACAGCGCGCTGGATGCCGGATTCACCGGGCCGCCGGCAGGCAATCGTCAACCGCATGGCCAACTGGAATGCGACCAGCGATTCGAACCCGGTTAACGGCATCGAAGCCGCGATTCGTGATTTTCGCTCGCCCGATAAAAAAATCAGCATCTACGTATTTGGCGACGACTACCAGGGCGGGCGCTCTATCGACGGCGCGATTGATGCCATCGAGCGCGCCAATCGTCCGGGCCCGGACGGCGAGAAGCTGGTGCGCATTCACGGCGTCGGTTTCCCGGGGCGCTTCGGCTCCAACTCCGTGCCCGAAACCGCGCAGCGGTTTGCGACCTTCATGCGCGCCGTTTGTGCACTCAATGGCGGTACCTTCGTCGCATTGAGCGGTAACTAGGTAACACCCGCCACAATTCGTCATATTTGATCGCCAGCTTTCCACTGTGGTGCCCCGTTGGCACCTGCATTGCAGCGTGTAATGGATTCCGAAGACGCCACAAACGTGGCGATCAATGGAGGAATTCAACATGCGTACTAATTTTAACTCCGCCCTGACGGTTATTGTTGTTGCGGTGGCGACCCTTGGAATGCAGCAGGACGCTTATGCCGCCAGCTCGAAAGAGGAAAACATCGGCGTCGGTTCCGGTGCCGTGATCGGCGGTCTCGCCGGCGGCCCGGTCGGCATAATCATCGGCGCTGCGATCGGTGCCAAGATGGGTGATTCGTATAACCAGAAAAAGGAATCGATCGTCGAACTCGAAACGACGCTCGATGGTACGGAATCACAAGTCGTCAGCCTTTCCGGCGAAGTAGCAACGCTGACAGACGAAGTGACGCGACTTAAGGACGTCGCACGGCCCGAGCTCGTTGCGCTGATGCAGGCCGGTATAGACATGGATCTGCTGTTTCGCACCGATGAGTCTGCGCTGACTGAGGCCACGAACAAACGCCTGCAGCGTATGGCAAGCACGCTTGCCGGCATGCCCGAAGTGAACATCCAGCTCGACGGATTCGCCGACGAACGCGGCGACGAAGGCTACAACCAGGATCTCTCTGAAAAACGCGTCGACTACGTGCGCAACCTGTTCATCGCGGCCGGCGTGAGCCCGACACGGATTCATTCGTCCGCACACGGTGAGTCGATCGCGGCCGATACATCTACTGACAGTTTCGCGCTCGAGCGTCGGGTCAGCGTCAAGTTGTTCATCGATAACGCGGAGTCGGTTGCCTCCAGCATCAATTAGCGACCGACAAACCTTCTTCCCTGTGACTCTTCATCGAGTCTCCGCCTTGCCGGCCCATTATGGGCCGGCTTTTTTATTTGCTACTGTTGCAACGGTAGATCGACGTGGTTGCGAGGAGAAGGTGATGGCTGACAAATTGGCGGAACGGCGCTGCAAACCCTGTGAAGGCGGTGTCGAGCCACTGACATCGGAACAGACTGCGGCGCTGCTCGATGCGCTGCACGATGACTGGTCCATCAGTGACGATGGTCTCGAGATCAGGCGCCGGTTCGAATTTCCGGCCTATAGCCGGACGCTGGGCTTCGCGAATGCCGTCGCCTGGATCGCGATCACCGAGGGACATCATCCTGAGCTTACGGTGAACTACGGCAGCTGCGACGTGAGCTACAACCCGCCAATCGCATGCGTGGTGTAGCTCA
>JBCAZN010000166.1:0-6242 GCA_038533035.1 Pseudomonadota bacterium | reverse complement strand
CGAAACTGGTTCGGCAGGGCAACCCCGGCCGGCCGGCCGGTTTCACGGCTCGACGATACGGCACCGGTGACATCCAGTTCGGCGCGCGGCTGTGGCCCGATCTGCCAGGCCGCGCCGCTCAGGAGCCGCGGTCCCGGGATCGTTTTGCCGGACCAGGTTTGTGTCAGTGTTGCGGCATTCGGGTGATTCGCGGCGATGGTCGTGATGCCCATCGACAACAGGTCCGGGCCGTGGCTCGCGGACATCCCGCCCGGTAGTCGCGCATCGGCATCAATGTAGCCAGGCAGCACGGCAAGATCGCCCATGTCGATAACGATCTTGCCGGGGCGCTCGGCATGGTCCTCGATCGCTAGGATGCGACCGCCCTGTATCAGAATATCCTTGTCGTACTGGTAGTCGAAACCGATGCCGTCAAACAACCGCGCCGCATGAATGACGAGTTCGCCGGTCGGTTCGTCGATCCACGGTAGCGGTGCGCGTGTTCGCTTCACCACGGGAATCGGATCGGGCTCGATCCGCGCACGAAATCGCAGTTGCGAAGATGACCAGGCATTAAAGTTTCGTTTGCGAAGATAGCCGTTTGCAACGTAGAACATGCGTTGTCGGTTGAGCCAGCTCACGGGCGCGGCATCTATACCTTCGTCTTCCTCATAAACACGCAGCAGCCGCGGTTCCGACAGGATAGCCATATTCAGAGTCATGCCACTATCGGCATGCTGCATCCACATGACGAGGCTGCCATCGGGACGCCAGGACGGGCTCGAAATTTTTTGGGTCGAACGTACGAGAACTTCCTCGCTGGCATTGAAACTACGCAGCACCAGCGACCACGTGTTGCCTTCCCGGTAAACGTAAACAAGGTTGCGCCCGTCGGCTGACCATGTCGGTTCGGTTTCATCGCCCGGGCGATGGCTAATTCGCCAATGCAGGCCCGTCGCAATGTCCGTTTCCCAAAGATCAAAGCCGAAACCGTTTCGGGAAGACGCATAGGTGATGCGCTCGCCCGCAGGATGCCATTCCGGGTGTCGGTCGATGCGCGACTGTTCGCTTATAAAGCTCGATTGCTCGCTGCCGAGATCGTAGAGCCAAAGCCCCTGTTGACCACCGATGGTAGCCTCGAAGGCAAGTTGCGAATTGTCCGGCGACCAGCGCGGCCGTTGCGCCGAACGCAGGTTGCGCGTGATCTGGGTTGCGTCGCCACCACCGCCCGGAATCACCCAGATGTCGCCCTGCAGATCGATCGCCAGGCGACCGTCGCTGGCAACGTCGACGGACATGCCGAGGTCACGCGATAACGTGACCTGTGCCTGGCTCGGGCCGGTGGCAAGCAGCAGAATGGCAGTCGTCAGGGCGAGTCGTAAATACACGTTCCACCTTCGCGCCGCGGATCGGCGGCGGATTCCAGGCCGGTTTGCTCGTGCCACAACGCGGCACTTACGCCGCCGAAGTACATCACGATTTCCGGATATTCATGAGTTGGAAGTTTTGTGACCGGAATATTTAGCCCGGGTTCGCACATGAGCCGGGTTTGTTCGCCGCTCATGTCGACGTGCAGTCTCGGGTGCGCAATAGCCTCGGTCAGCGGCATGTCAAACTTGAGGTAATTGATAAGAAACTGTTGCATTGCGGTCGTGATCCGGTCCGCGCCGGGTGAGCCAACCGCAAGTACGGCGCCATCACAGCGCGCGACACCCGGCGTCATGTTCGACGGCAGCCGGGCGCCGACAGGTCCGGCGTCCAGCCCGCGCCGATTCAGCTCGATTTCCCCGAGGCAGTTGTTTAGCCAGAGCCCGGTCCCGGCCGGCATCTCGCCGGCGCCGTAACCTGACGACGCGGTAATCGAGCAGCCGGTGCCACTGTCATCGACGACCGAGGTGTGCACCGTCGACGCTGATGACCAGCGTGACAGTAGCTGGCCGCTGCGCGCCGCCTCGAGAAGTCGAGCGGCTTCGGCGCCGACATCGTCGGCAAGATCGAGTTTTTGTTTTCGGTAGTCGAGACAGGCCAGCTGAGAATCGATCAGGCACGCAAGGTTGGCACTCGTCCATGCGTGGCCGTCGAGATCCGAGCATGCGGCGAGCATTGCCGCCAGCACCGCGCCACCGACAGCCGGGGGCGGATTGCTGGCAAAGTCCCAGTTGCCAATTCTGGAGCGCAGCGGTGTGCGTTCCACGGATTCATAGGTTGCCAGATCCTCGCGCGTCAGCGCACCACCGCCGTCGCGGCAGTGGTCTGCGATTACTGCCGCAATCTCGCCTTTATAGAAGAGTGCGGCACCTTCCTTGGCAATGGCATCCAGCGTATCGGCAAGATGCGGCACGGTGATCGCGGTACCGGCGTCGACAAGCCGGCCGTCCCGGTGCAGCGCGTTGTGTCCGTCGACACTCCGTCCATAGACGTCGTTGCCCGAGTAGCCAAGGTAGTAATGGCATGCAGCGGGTAACGGAAAGCCTTCACGCGTCGCCCGAATTGAAGGTTCCAGCAACTGGTCCCAGCGCACGTTGCCGTAGCGCTGCCAGGCATGTTCTACGGCCGCAAGTGAACCGGGCACCGCAACCGAGCCCGAACCGACCAGCGTGTCGATGCCGCCGCCATAATCCATCGAAACCGGGACGGCCCCCTGGCCCCGATGCTCGGGCAGAAGTCCTTTACCTGGTACTGCCACATTGCCGTCAATCGTTACAGGCTCTTCACCTGCTTTCCATACCGTCACGAACGCGCTGCCCGCAAGCGCGCACACGCCAGGTTCGGTGTTCATCGTCAGGAGCGACGCGGCCAACGCGCAGTCCACCGCATTGCCACCATTGGCGGCAATTTCGTAGGCGGCGTCAGCGGCAAGCGGCGAGGAGGTTGCTACGGCAACGCTGGTCACAAAGGCACGTTTCTAGAAATGGATAACCGATCGAATGCTCTTGCCTTCGTGCATCAGGTCGAACGCCCTGTTGATGTCCTCTAGCGGCATTGTGTACGTGATGAACTCGTCAATCTTGATGCCACCGTCCATGTAGTCGTCGACCATGCCAGGCAATTGCGAGCGACCTTTGCAGCCGCCAAACGCGGTACCGCGCCAGACGCGGCCGGTGACAAGCTGGAACGGACGCGTCGAGATTTCCTGTCCGGCACCGGCAACACCAACAATGACCGATTCACCCCAGCCCTTGTGGCAGCATTCGAGCGCGGAGCGCATCAGGTTCACGTTGCCGACACATTCGAACGAATAGTCGACACCGCCGCCGGTCAGTTCGACAATAACGTCCTGGATCGGATCGTCGTAGTCCTTCGGGTTGACGCAGTCGGTCGCACCGAGCTGCTTCGCGAGTTCGAATTTATCTTCATTAATATCGACAGCGACGATGCGTCCGGCCTTCGCCATGACGGCGCCCTGGATCGCGCTGAGACCAACACCGCCGAGACCAAACACGGCAACGGACGCACCGGGCTCGACTTTGGCCGTGTTGGTGACCGCGCCGATACCTGTCGTGATACCACAACCCAGCAGGCAGACGCTTTCGAGCGGCGCCTCTTTACTGATTTTGGCAACAGATATTTCCGGCAGCACCGTGTATTCACTGAATGTTGACGTGCCCATGTAGTGGTAGATCGTCTTGCCGTTCAACGAAAAGCGCGAGGTGCCGTCGGGCATCAGGCCCTGGCCCTGGGTAACACGAATCGCCTGGCACAGGTTGGTTTTGCCGGACGTGCAGAAATTGCACTCACCGCACTCCGGCGTGTACAGCGGGATGACATGATCGCCGACAGCGACCGATGTAACGCCTGCACCGACTTCCTCGACAATGGCACCGCCTTCGTGGCCGAGGACGGCCGGAAAAATACCTTCGGGGTCTTCGCCGGATAGCGTAAAGGCATCGGTATGGCAAACGCCGGTCGCGACATTCCTTATTAATACCTCTCCTTCCTTCGGACCCTCCAGGTCGATTTCCTCGATTTGGAGCGGCTTGCCTGCTTCCCAGGCAACGGCGGCGCGTGTCTTCATCGTTGGCTTTCCCCGGTCGTTGTTTTTCGAAGTCAGGGATAGTCTCACGAAAGCCGGCCGCGTTCATCCTGTGTTCATAAAATTAATAAAAACAGTAGCTTGCGTTCACTTCTCGTTCATTGACAGGGGACTAGTCTGGGCACCGTACCAAGACGAACCGGAGGTGAATCATGAACAAGGTACTGTTAACTGCAATCGTCGCCGCTGGTCTCACTGTGGGCACGATGCCCGAGGCCGCAGCACACACGGAGGTGCGCGGCGCCCAGTCGGGCCCGGCCTATGAATCACGGGATCGACGTGCGCACAGTCGCGATTACTACGAGCGCAACGACTATCGCTCGAATCGTGGCCGCGACTACTACCCGCACAAACGTGTCGGCAAGATGCCGAAATGGCTGAAGCGCAAGAAGTCGTTCCGTCGCTGGTACAAGGACTCGCCTATAACGAAGTATCGCTTCCTGAGCTGGAATCAGCTGTATGACATCTATCGCTGGGAGCGCAGCTACTTTCTGTACCACCGCCACTAGGTAAAGCTGGCGAAGGAATATTGGCTAAGGAAAGTGGGCCAAGGAAAGTAGGCCAAGGATGGCAGGCCGGCCGGGAAATGTTCCCGGCCGGCTTTTTATTGGGAGCTGCCTGCGGTAAAAGGTCGGTATGAGCCTCGAAGACCTTCGCAATGAATTGTCGGCAATCGATCGCAAGCTGGTCGAGATGATTGCCGAACGGCAAAAGATTGTCAGTGAAATCGGCCGCACCAAGCAGTCGGCCGGTTCGGCGACGCGCGACTATGCACGCGAAAAAGACGTGCTTGATATGGGTCGTGCTCAGGCAGAGGACATGGGTGTCGATCCGGACCTTGTTGAGGGCATCCTGCAAATGCTGATTCGCACCTCGCTTGAGAGCCAGGAACGCGATCGTGTGGTCGCCGAAGGCAAGGGCGATGGCCGCAAGGTGCTCGTGATCGGTGGTGCTGGCAAGATGGGTCGCTGGTTTGCCGATTTTTTTGCCTCCCAGGGATTCACGACGATTGTTGCGGACCCGGCGCTTGAGGACGGTCCGGGCGTGTTCCATGCCTGGACCGATGCCGGCGTCGATTTTGATGTGATCGTCGTGGCGGCACCGCTGGCCGTTTCCGGTCGTATCCTCGCGCAGCTTGCCGTCCTGAAACCGAAGGGCCTCGTCTTCGACATCGGCTCGTTGAAATCACCGCTTATCGATGGCTTGAAGGAATTGCAGTCATCCGGATGCCGGGTGGCGTCGCTGCACCCGATGTTCGGGCCCGATACGCGGCTCTTGTCCGGCCGCCACCTGATTTTCTGCGATGTTGGCGACGAGACGGCGACGGCGAATGCCAAGGAATTGTTTGCGGCGACGATGGTTGAACAGCTCGACATGGGTCTTGACGATCACGACCGCTTGATCGCGTATGTGCTGGGGCTGTCGCACGCGCTCAACATTGCGTTCTTTACGGCGCTGGCCGAAAGCGGCGAGGCGGCGCCGAAGCTCGCGCAACTGTCATCGACGACCTTTGATGCGCAGCTGCTCGTCTCCGCAGCCGTTGCGCAGGACAATCCGCACCTGTATTTTGAAATCCAGAATCTCAACAAGTTCGGGCTTGGGCCGCTCGACGCCTTGTGCGAGGCCGCGGCACGGATCAAGGAGACGGTTGCCGGCGGCGATGAAGACGCTTTCGTCGACCTCATGTACAAGGGACGGGAGTATCTCGCGCTGAGAGGCTAACGACCCGGGCACCGATGAGAGGCGAGGGAGGCGCAACTCATGGAATCTAAAGAAGAGCTTCGCGCGCAGCTTGAGCTGGCGAATCGTCAGTTGGATGAGCTGACCGACGAGGTCGCTCGCAACGACGAGAAAATGCGTCGCACGCAGCAGCGTGAGCTGCAATTATTGCAGGCCAACGATCTCGATGCCCTGATCAGTGCGCTGACCCGCGGACTGCAAAAAAGTTACAACCTCGAATACGTCAGCGTTGTCCTCTGCGACCCCGACCACGATGTGCGCCACCTGTTGCTGGCCAATGGCTCGCCGGCAGAAGAATTCCCGCAACTCCTTATCGTTGAGTCGCTAACCGGACTTGCGCCCCAGTTCATCGCCCTGCACCAGCCCTGGCTCGGCACCCGGGCAGATAAGCTGGTGATCACAGCTTGCAAAGGCGCCGAGCCAGGGCTGGTGCAGGGCGATGAACTGGGGCGCAACTCCTTATCGTTGAGTCGCTAACCGGACTTGCGCC
>JBCAZN010000165.1:0-6272 GCA_038533035.1 Pseudomonadota bacterium | reverse complement strand
CAGGGAGTGCGCGAGTTGTACGATCTCCTCAACATCAAATGGCTTCTTGATTATCAATAGTCGATCGCTGTCATCCACAGCATCGACGACCTCGGTCCAGGAGCGTTGCGAATACGCGGTGCAAATTACGACCTGGATGTGGCAGTCGACAGCAAGTATTTTTTGCGCCGTTTCCAGGCCGTCAAACCCTGGCGGCATCTCCATGTCGACGAAGGCGATGCTGAAGGGGTTGCCGTCGGCGCAGGCTGAAACCACTTTATCGAGCCCGGCCTGGCCCTGGAACGCGTAATCAATGTCGAAGACAATTTCCGCACGGCCACGCGTCGCGCGACCAAAGAGCGCCGACTCGGCTTCGTCCAGTGCCGACGCGTTGTCGTCGTGAGTAAGAATTTTGCGAAAGTCATCGTGGATAGCGACATTGTCATCAATCACGATGATTCGGTGATGTAGTTCAGACATGGCTTATAAATCGCTGTCACGGGTCAGTGGCAGTCGCAGCGTGAATCGAGCTCCTCGACCGGCACCGTCACTATGGCCGCTGAGGTCGCCACCCATGTTGCATGCCGCGGCGTGACTTGAGTGCAGTCCGAATCCGTGGCCGTGTTGCTTGGTGGTATAGGCGTAGTGAAAAATGTTGCGCAGCTCCGCTGGCTCAATCCCGATTCCGTTGTCCGCGACGACAATTTCGACACCATCGGCCGTGTCGCGCGTGGCAACGGTAATTTTCGGTTCTGCTTCAGGTGGTATTTCCGATACCGCGTCGCGCGCATTTTGCAACAGGTTGCCGACGATCTGCAGTGCATTGTGGCGATCGACGAGCAGCTCCGTGTTACTGCAAATATGCGTATCGACAATAGTCTGTTCGTCCCGCGACAGGTTGGCCTTAATGGCCTCGTCGATTAGCTCGGCGAGGTTGGCTTTCTCGGGTGCGTTTGTTTCGCTGGCATAGGATTGCTGCCGCGAAATGATCTCTTTGATATGCATGACATTCTTTGCAACCGAATTGAACTCTGTGAGCACAAGGTCGCGTTCACGGTTGAGTTGGATGCTCAATACCTTGAGGTACTCGAGCAGGCGTTTTCCTTTGGAGTCCCCGGAGAAAAAGTCTCCGAGGCTGGATTCATTTTGCCGGATCAGATCGACCGCGTCGCCGAGGCCCTGCAGACGTGAATTGCGAATCTTCTCGGCGATAATCGCCGCCGATACATTGACGCTATTGAGTACATTGCCAATGTTGTGCAAAACGCCGTTGGCGATTTCGGCCATACCGGCGCGATGTGATGCTTCGACAAGCTGCTGCGTCAGCATTTCCCTTTCCTGCGCTGCATTCTTTTCCCGCGTAATGTCGCGAACATTGCAGATGTACATCAAAACTTCGCCGTCGATGACGGGGACCATCGAAATCTCGACGGGGAACTCGGTCTGGTCGGCGCGCCGGCAATACATTTCGACGCGTTTGCCGATTAGCGATTTCGATTCGTTGCGCAGGTATTGTTCGATGCCAAGCTGCCTTGCCTTGACAGCGGCTCGACTGACGATGAGGTCAGCGAAACAGATATCGGGAAGATCACGGCCCGAATAGCCAAATATTGCCTGCGCTGCGGGATTAAGTTCCGCAATCGAACCGTCTGAGCGAATGGTAACGATGCCGTCTAGCGACGTATCGACAATCGCAGCTTTTCGATCCTGAGATTCGGCGAGCGCGCGCTCGGCGCGGTGACGTTCGGCAATCTCTGTGTGCAGTGTTTCGATCGCGCCCGCCAGTTCGACGGTGCGCTCGTGAACCCGACGTTCCAGCGAGTTGTTGAGTCGGCGGAGACGAAATTCAGCCCGTTTTTGCTGTGCCGAAATTGTGCTCAATGTCATCGCGACCAAAACACCAATCGCGATGTAGGTCAGTGTATTCAGCATCGTTTCGCTGGGTACGCCACTCCTGAATGGCCCGGTGTCCTGCAGGCCGGCGTAGATGGTTATCGATGACATGAATGTCAAAACAACGATCATTTCGCGTGGATAGAAGCGAAACACGGCCCAGAGAACGACCGGAAAGACGAGATACAGCTGGCTGGCGTGATCGGTGACGGTCAGCAGGTCTGTAAAGACGAAAATCGTCACGATGATCGTGACCACGATCAGAGCAACAAACTCGTAAACGCGTGAGCGAATGATGTTCTGCATGGAGCCGTCGCGCCAGAGCAATGCAAAAGGCACAAAGTGCACAATACTGAGCATCGATCCCACGACGGCAGCGTACACATTCGGGCCGAACTGCGACCAATCGAGTTGCAGTCCGATTGCAAGAACCAGTGCTGTATTTACGGCGCCGATCAATGTGCTCATGATCAGGATGGCGAAAAAGACGATCGTCTGATTGGCGCGTTCGAATACCAGCCGGATATCGACGATTCGGCGTGTTGCCAGCACAGCGATCGCGGCTTGCGACATGAAGCCGGCTGTTAGCGCTGCACTCATGAGCGAGACATTTGCGAATCCACCAACGTCGCGAAACAGTACGATGTACGCCAGCCAGGAGCCAACCGCCAGAACGGGCATGTAGCTGAAGCCGCAACGCAGTAACACCGCGATGGCGAAGCCGGCCGGTGGCCAACAGGGGGTAACACCAGAAGCCGTCACATTGAACGCGGGCCCGTAAAGCGTTAAGCCGAATTCAATGGCCGCTGCGCCGACGAGTCTAAGCAGCAGGTGCCAGTTGACTGGCAACCAACCGCTGGCGGCCGGTTGGTGATTGATGGAATGTCCGCTCACTTCTCGACAGACTCCCGGGAATCATTGTCGAAGCCGAGCGATGTCAGCAGCAGATCTTTGTCGATCGGTTTTGACATGCAGCATTCAGCGCCGGCACTGATCACCCTTGCTTCGTTCTCAGGCGTGTAGAAGCCCGTCATCGCGAAAACGCGAATGTTGCGTGTGGCCGGATCGTCTTTGATGCGCTGACAAACTTCGTAGCCGTTTAGTCCCGGCATCATGAGGTCAAGCAAAACAATCTGCGGCATGAATGTCTGCACCATACGGCCAGCCTCGAAACCGTCTAAAGCAATTTTCGCGACCGTATCGGGCGAAGCCGTTGCTACAAGCTCTTTCAGGTAGTTCGCCAATTGCTCATCGTCGTCGACAATCAGCACGCGCTGCGGACCGTCGGTCGGGACAGCAAGTGCGAGGCCGCGGTCTCGTGCAAACTTCTCGAGATCTTCTCGCAGAAAACGACGGTGTCCGCCAGGCGTTGTGTGTGCGGCGAGGTCGCCGCGTTGTGCCCACTGGCGCACGGTAATGGGCGAGACCATCAGCAACTCGGCAACTTCATTGGGTGTCAGATACATCTTGTCTTTAGGTGCCATCGTCATTGTCTCCATCGTCATCCAGCGGCTGGCTTTGATCTGTGTTGACCTGGTGGCGGCGCATTTTCTCGGTCAACGTGGTTCGACCAATACGCAGTAACCGTGCGGCTCGCGCAATAACGCCGTCGCTGCGTTGCAACGCCTCTTCGATCAGGTCCTTTTCAACTTCGAAGAGTCGCTGCTTCAGGTCAACGCCGTCCTGCGGCAATTGTGCACGATCTTCATTGCCGCTGGTCTCGGGCAGTTCCCCGTCGGCCGGAACAAGGTCGGCGGGAAGCTGCTCGCGCGAAATAGTTTCGCCAGGGTAGAGCACCGCGAGGCGCTCGATGACATTGGCAAGTTCACGAACATTGCCTTCCCAGTGACGATGCTGCAGGCAATGCATTGCGTCTTCCGTAAATGCGATGGCAAGACCCAGCTCATTGCGTAACCGCGCACGCAATTCATTAACCAGTAATGGAATGTCCGAAGTGCGTTCGCCAAGCGACGGCATATGAATCGGGAAGACGTTCAGTCGGTAGTAAAGGTCTCGTCGAAACCGCTTGTCGCCAATCCGTTTTTCGAGATCGCAGTGCGTCGCCGCAATAATTCGGACGTCGGTCGACATGCTTTTGTTACTGCCAAGGCGTTCAAACAGGCGCTCCTGGATGACGCGCAGAAGTTTGGTTTGCGTGCCGAGGGGCATGTCGCAATTTCATCCAGGAACAGCGTGCCTTTATCGGCGAGTTCGAACCGGCCTTTGCGCGCTGAGAGCGCACCCGTGAAAGCGCCTTTTTCATGCCCGAACAGCTCGCTTTCAAACAATTCCGGCGGTATGGCGGCACAATTTACCGGCACGAACGGATGATCGCGTCGGCTTGAGCGATAGTGAATATTGCGTGCGACGACTTCCTTGCCGGTGCCGGACTCACCCGTGATCAACACGGTCGACGGTGTTGTCGCGACATGATCAATCAGATCCTGGATGTGACGAATCGGCTGGCTATCGCCAACAAGGCTTCTAAAAAGGTGAGCCGGTCGCCGCGCAGGCGACTCGGCCGGCAACGGCTGATCCTCAAGTAGCCCCTTGACCATACTGCTTACCGTATCCGGGTCAGCCGACGCCCCGGCAGACCTCACAATCAGGGTCTCTGTGTCCAATGTCTTTCGTTCAAAGCGGCCGTTGATTCCGACCACGACAACACGAGCGTGCGGCGTTTCCGACTTGATACGGTCGAGCACCGATGCCGTCCAATGGCCCTGTCCGGTCGCGCCGACGATATAGGCGTCGATGTCGTCATACGCGCCGGATGCCCCGTCCGGGCCCGACACAATCACGTCCGCCGTACTATCGGCGGCTAGCTGCTGTGCAATGGCCTGGCTCCGGATCGCATCTCTGTCAATGACAGAAATTCGCTGTTTTTTCATCAAGACTTGGTCCAATTCGACGGTTGCGGCGCGCAAGTATACACATCGATTTAATCGTGTCAATCGGTTTAATCGAATTTAGCCACCTGGGTCACACGGCGACATTTCCGGTCTGCAGCGGCAACCAACGGTCGCGCATTTGCACCCACGCACAGGCTAGAATCCGCTCGTGGCGATCATCTACGACACCCCCGGGAAAATTGCGCGCGCCGTCGTCGAGCAAGTGGGGCCCGATGTCGTACTCGGTCTACCGATTGGCATCGGCAAGGCAACGCACGTAGCGGATGCCCTGTTTGAGCTGGTTGCGAGTGACGCATCACTGACCCTGACGATCTTCACGGGGCTCACGCTCGAGATTCCTGAAGCCAGCAGCGACTTTGAACAACGGCTCCTGACGCCACTCATCGAGCGTTGGTATGCAAACTGGCCCGTCCCGCGGTATGCGCAAGCGATCGCCAGCAGGGAATTGCCGGACAACATCGAAGTCCACGAGTTTTACCTCAGGCCCGGTGCATTCCTTGGCGACCAGTACGTACAGCAGCGCTACGCAAACATAAATTACAGCCAGGTTGCCGACGAACTGAAGCGCCTCGGCGTCAACGTCGTTGCCCAACTCGTTGCAGAATCGGTCAACAAGCCGGGCCGGTACAGCCTGGGTTCCAATCCCGAGGTGACACTGGATCTCGCGCCGTGGTTTGAAGAGCGACGTGCCAGTGGATTGCCGGCGTTGCTGGTTGGGCAGGTCAACAGCAACATGCCGTACATGCTCGGCGATGCCGATCTTGATGCCGATGCGATAGACCTCGTACTGAGCAACGACAATCTCAACTACGACCTGTTCTCGCTGCCGAATCGCCGCGTCTCAGACGGCGACTACGCGACTGCCATGCATGTCGCAAGCCTTGTGCGAGATGACGGCACGATCCAGGTAGGGATAGGCTCACTCAGCGACGCGGTCGCCCACTGCCTTGCTTTAAGAAATACGGATCCGGAGCGGTTCGCCGCAGTGCTGGCGCAATTACCCGGGGGCAGCGGAGCTAAGCGTCGCGGGGAATTGCCAATTGAGACGTCGCCGTTCTCCCAGGGCCTATACTCCTCCACCGAGCTGCTCAGCGATGCGCTGTTCTCCCTGTTCGAGCAGGGTGTGGTTAAACGACCTGCGGATGCCGAGAACAGCGCGGTCCTGGAGGCGGGCTTCTTTATCGGATCGGGTGCGCTATACGACGGGCTGCGGAACCTGTCGCCCGAACGCCGTCGACTGATCAACATGACACGTATCTCGAAGGTCAACACGCTCTTCGGCGACGAACACCGCAAGCGGGCGCAACGTCGTGATGCTCGCTTTATTAACGAGACCATGATGATCACGTTGCTTGGCGCAGCCGTTTCGGATGCGTTGGAGGACGGGCGCGTGGTCAGCGGGGTTGGCGGTCAGTTTGATTTTGTCTCGATGGCGCAGTCGCTGGACAACGCGATGTCGATACTGATGTGTCGCGCGCGCCGTGAGAG
>JBCAZN010000164.1:0-6276 GCA_038533035.1 Pseudomonadota bacterium | reverse complement strand
CATCATGCCGCTGACCTTCCTGGGCGGTACGTTTTACTCGATCAGCATGTTGCCACCCGCGTGGCAGACCATCAGCCTGTTCAACCCGGTCGTGTACCTGATCAGTGGATTCCGCTGGAGCTTTTACGAGAATGCGGATGTCGCCGTCGGAGTGAGCCTCGCAATGACGATCGGATTCCTGGTCGTCTGCCTTTTGGTGGTGCGCTGGATTTTCAAGACAGGTTATCGCCTGCGCGCCTAGTGGCGGTCGCCGCGCAGGTCGTAAATGTCGCGCATGTCGTCCTTATGCAGACATTTACAATTTTGCACCTGGCCAATCCTTTCCTCACACACATAGGTGCGATTGACCGGGCAGGGTTCGGAGCGCTGGCTGGCGGTCCTGGTATCGCCCTCAGTCGCACAGGCAAGCAGAAACGACAGGCTCGAGGCGGCAAACAGAACCGTTTTAAGCTTCGTAGTTGTCACTGGCTTCCTCATCGGTAATGCCTGACTAGAGTATACTCCGATCGCATGTCGCGCATCGTGCTCATGATCGCCCTGGTCGTTTCGGGGTCCCAGGTATTCGCGTTGCCATTCGACACCGGCCGGTACTTTCGTTCGACCCTGCTTGACGTCTTCGGTTTCACCAATACGCAGCTTGGCGACCTGTTTGCCGTGTATGGCGTGGTAGCGATGATTGCCTATTTCCCGGGCGGCGCGCTGGCCGATCGTTACTCGGCTCGATCGTTGATGACCGTATCGTTAATTGCAACCGGGCTCGGCGGCCTGTACATGGCAACGATTCCCAATGCGCTGGGCATGGGCGTGTTGTACGGGTACTGGGGTGCTACGACGATCTTCCTGTTCTGGGGTGCTTTGATCAAAGCGACCCGCGACTGGGGCGGTGACCAGTCGCAGGGCACCGCATTCGGCATACTCGAAAGCGGCCGCGGACTGGGTGTCGCGCTCATTGGTCTGCTCGCCGTTTTTATTTTCGATTCTTACATGCCAACAGACGTTGCCGGCGCCTCTCCCGCGGAGCGCGAAGCCAGTTTTCGCATGGTGATCTATTACTACACACTCGTCACGTTCCTGTCTGCAGCACTCGTCTGGTTCTCGATTCCGGCTGACCGCTTGGCTAACGATGTCGAGTTCAGTCCGTTGCACGGCATGGCGGCTGTTGCTCGTCGACCTATCGTCTGGGCGACGGCGGGAGTGGTTATTTGCGCCTACTGCGGTTTTAAGGGTCTCGACAACTACCAGCTCTACGCGGTGCGGGTGCTCGGCATGAACGAGGTCGAGGCATCAAAATTATTCACCTGGGGCATGTATATGCGGCCCGTTGCAGCGTTGCTTGCCGGCCTCATTGCCGACCGCTTCGATTCAACGCGTTCGCTGGGCGTGATTTTCGCTGTTCTCTGCGCCAGCTACGGCATATGGTCAATGTCCGTTCCTGACGGCACTGGGATCGCGATCATTTACGTCAACTTCTTCCTGAGCTTCGGCGCTGTGTTCGCGTTGCGCGGGATTTACTTCGCGCTGCTCGAAGAGAACGCGACGCCGAAACACCTGACCGGTGCGGCAGTCGGCATGATTTCGTTGCTCGGCTTCACGCCCGAAGTGTTTTTTGCACCGATAGGTGGCCGCCTTCTCGACGCCAATCCCGGCATCGTCGGCTTCCAGAATTACTTCCTGTTCCTGTCGGCCTGCGCGGCTTTAGGGATTGCGTTGGTGCTGGCAGTCGCTTGGCTGCGCCGCGACGGCGCTGCAAAGCTTTGGCAAGATGTTGTCAGATCGAAATAATCGGTATTGGTGGGAGGTCTCCTGATTCATGAACAAGAACGCATCATTCAAAGAGCAGGTCCGCCGCAATCTCGTGGCGTTGATCAGCCTGGCGATCGCCGTGACCAGCCTGGGCTACAACACCTGGCGTAACGAGGCGAGTGAGTACAACCGCAATCAGCGGCTGATCGCGATCGAGCTGTTGTCCATGGTCGGGGAAATGAACCAGGCGGTGCTCGAGGCGGGCTACGGCCCGGAGGAATCCGCCGGCATTCATCGGCGCAAAGGCTGGGCAATGGCAGCAACGATCAATGATCTCGCCATGGTGGCAGAGGGTGATGTCGCGCCAGCCGCGAACGGATTGTTCGAGACATGGAAGACCGAGGTGGTGCGACTTCGAGATACGGCGGAGAAGGATGAGGCGACCGCGAATATCAATGCGGCTCTTGAGCGCGTGCGCAGCGCGACGCACGACGTCTTTCGCAGCCTCGAATGACCGGCTAGTTTCAAAACACAACACAAGAAAGAGGGTAACCATGAAAATCTTCAATAGAGCTATTGCTGTCGTCGCGGTATTCGCCGTCGCAGCATGCCAGCAATCGGCCGACACACCTGCCGATGACATGTCCGGGTCGGATGTCCCTGCCGCTGCGGAAACCGCCGCTGACACGAGCGCGCTGGATGCCGTACTGGCGGCACAACCGGACGAGGTGCAGGCGCGCTACACGTATCGGAACCCTAAGGAAACCATTGAGTTCTTCGGTATTGAGCCGGGAATGACCGTGGTCGAAGGCCTGCCGGGCCGCGGCTGGTACACGAAATTACTACTGCCTTACCTCGGCAGCGACGGTTGCCTGATCGGCGCAGACTATTCGCTGGAAATGTATCCGATGTTCTCGTTCGTCAATGACGAATTCATGGAAAACCAGAAGCAGTGGGCCACGACATTTGTCGCGAATGCGGCAGAGTGGAGCGGCGATGCAGCGCCATCGGTTGAGGCGTTTCATTTTGGCTCGATGCCGGACGACCTGGCGGGCAAGGCTGATGTCGTGTTCTTCCCGCGGGTGCTGCACAACCTCGCACGGTTTGAGTCTGACGGCGGTTTTCTGACTAGGGCGCTGGCTGATGCGTACACGATCCTGAAGCCGGGCGGCACGTTTGGTGTGGTGCAGCATCAGGCACGCGATGGCATGTCAGATACGTTTGCCGACGGCAGTCGCGGTTACCTGAAGAAGGCTTTCGTGATTGCGGCGATCGAACAGGCCGGCTTCGAATTCGTTGCGGAAAGCGACATCAACGCTAACCCGGCTGACCAGCCAGGCGAAGACGATATCGTCTGGCGCCTGCCGCCGACACTGGCGACCAGCCGTGAAGACCCCGAGCTGCGCGCTGAGCTGGAGGCCATCGGCGAATCCAATCGCATGACACTGAAATTCCGCAAACCGGAATAGCGTCAGTTCAGGTCCAGGCCGACGACCACCGGGTCGTGGTCGGATGCCCGATACGGGGACGTCGCGTCGAACAGGCCGGCGTCCCTGCCATTCTCCAGGTTGTAATCCAGGAGCGGCGGCTCATCGGCGTTGATGTGCCATTCGAGTACATCAACCACCTGCGGTTCCAGCGAGGCTGACACGATCGCGTGATCCAGCGCGCCAATCTGCTCATCAAACAGGAATGAATAGGGACTCGTCTGCGCGCTGAGCAAGCTGACGAGGCCGGCCGTTTGCAGTGCCGCGATCGGGTCTTCGCGCGTGTACGCATTGAGGTCGCCGATGACGATAAAGTCATTGTCGCCGCTGCTGGTCGGATCGGCGAGCAACCAGTCCGCCAGGGCCTCGGCCGCATTGGTGCGCGTCATGTTGCAATTGCCCTGGCCGTCGCTGAGATTCGGGTCACCGTCGCTGTCGCAGGATGAACCTTTTGACTTGAGGTGATTGACGGCGACCGTCAGTCGTCCACCGTTTGCCATTGAGTCGAACGTCTGCGCCAACACGGGGCGGTTGCGACTGTCGTTGAAGCGCGCGTCTACCGTACTGTCGAGAAGCGCGTAAGCGCCCACGGGCGTCGCGGTCGTCGAGCGGTACATGAGGGCAACCTTGATCGCGTCATTGTGGATCGTGCCGGTGTCGATATAGTCGTAATCGTTCGAACCCAGTCGCGCATTGACCGCGTCGACAAGCAGTTCTATCGACCCGGCCGCATTGTTCTCGAGCTCGATGAGACCGATGACGTCGGCATCAAGCAAGACTATCGCCGAGACGATCTTGTCGAGCTGCCGCGTTTGTTCCTGGGAACTGTCGGCCCCGCGGCACCCGTCATTTCCTGCAGGGCCGCAGTTGGATACGCCGGTGTCGATTCCCGAGAACAAATTCAGCACGTTAAAGCTGGCAACGCGAAAGGAGCCGCCCGGCTGTGGTGCACCGGGACGTGGATTCGTATCCGTAAACGCAACGGCTTCGGTGGGCATCAGGCGCCAAGTCTCGGCGCCGTTGCCGCCGCTGCCGCGCGAGTATCGTAGTACACCGGTCAGGCCAGCGATGGTGTCACCGGCGCGGATCGAATAATCAGCCGCAGCCCCGGCATCCAGAAACCGAATGTCTGACGCATTCGCCACGCGCATACCGTCATCGAGCACGATCGAGCGCCGCACGAGGTTTTGTCGATGCGCCGCGTAATCGGGCGCGCTCGGTGGATTTGAGTTGGTGAACTGTTCGGGTCGTCCGCCTTCCGCGAGACTGACTTCACCGAACCACTCGAGAAAGCGCAGGCTCGACACAGATAACGGTTGCGGAAATCGCACGAGCATGCCCTCGTATTGTTCGAGGTCCGCAATCTCGTCGCCATCGCTATTGGTTACAACGGACGAAACCGGCAGGTTGATATCAGTTGGCTGTATCGATGCGGTGACTGTAACGGTAACCGATGTCGGCGCGACCTGGGTTTCGCCAAAAAACTCATCGACCGTACCGTCAATCTCGACGACGTCGCCCACCGACACATCCACCGCCGGATTCGAGCCGTCAAATACAAATACGCCGTCAGATGTGGCCGGGTCATTGTCCGGCGATGCGGACTGCACATAAAAGCCGCCGAGATTATTGGCCGTATCTGCATCGTTGTCCTGGAAATCGCCGGTTACAACGCCGGTGATTCTCACCATCTGGCCCGCGAGCGGGCTACTTGTGCCGCTGCCCTGAATATCAGCGATCGGTGTTGAGTTGGACGGCGGCGTAACCGGCGGCGTTACGGGCGGTGCGGTCGGCGCGTCGCCACCGCCACCGCCGCCACAGGCGGCGAGCAGCAGGCACGCTAACGGGGTAAGTCGTTTCATGCGGGCATTCTAGCCCAACTTAAATTACCCCATGTCGAAAAGCAGAAACTCGGCGTCGGACGACGCGCTCAGGTTGATCGCATCAAGATCCTCGATCTGTACGCCATCTCCGGCCGAAATGTCCGTGCCATTCACCGCCACGTCGCCCGATACAACCTGGACAAACACCTTTCGATCGCTGCTCGTCTTGTGAGTCAGTGACGTCCCCGCCTCAAGTACGCTCGCGTAGATCTCGGCTTCCTGGTGAACCGTGACCGAACCTTCTCGACCGTCGCGCGAGGCAATCAGTTTGAGCTGATTCAGTTTGGCCTCACGCGGCACCTGGGTCTGTTCGTATCCGGGATCGAGGTTTTTCTGCTCCGGAAAAATCCAGATCTGCAGCAGATGCAGCTCTTCTTCGGGTGAATGGTTGAACTCGCTGTGCAGCACGCCGGTGCCTGCCGTCATGCGCTGCACTTCACCCGCCTTGATCACACCCTCGTTGCCCATGCTGTCCTTGTGCTCAATGGCGCCCGAGATCGGGTAGGTCACAATTTCCATATCGCGATGGGGGTGCATGTCGAAGCCCTTCTGCGGGGCGATCCGGTCTTCGTTGATGACCCGCAGCGGACCGAAGCGCACACGCTCCGGGTTGTGGTATTCGGCGAACGAAAACGTGTGTTTCGCGTTCAGCCAGCCATGATTAACGTGGCCGCGAGACTCTGCTTTGATGACTTCAATCATGTCGGTCTCCTCAGGCAGCCGGTGCGAGGTGCACGGCGTCCGCAATTTTCGCGCGTGCGTCGTCGATGCTATCCGCCGCGTTGCTGTTCAGGCGGTCTGCGGCAATGACCTCGACATCAGTAATGCCGATAAACGCCAGCGCATGTTTCAGATACGGTGTCGCAAAGTCTACCGGACTGCCGATCGGCACACCGCCGGTTGCCGCAACCATGTAGGCCTTTTTCCCCTCGAGCAGCCCGACCGGGCCGTTCTCGGTGTAGCGAAACGTCAGGCGCGCGCGTGCAATCATGTCGATCCAGGCCTTTAGCGCCGCGGGTATCGAAAAGTTGTACATCGGAACGCGTTGGCGCTGTCTGACGAGCTCGTGGCCGAGCTGCGTACGGCGGACGTGCTCGTTATCGGCGCTCCGATGTACAACTTTTCGATACCCGCGGCGCTAAAGGCCTGGATCGACATGATTG
>JBCAZN010000163.1:0-6296 GCA_038533035.1 Pseudomonadota bacterium | reverse complement strand
CTTGCGCAGCTGTTCGCGCAAACGCGCAATCGTCTGGTCCAGTTCTTCGACATGGTATTCGAAGGTGTTGACCTGCTGGCTGAGGCGCGAACAGCTGCGCAAGCTCGAAATCGAGACCGAAGCGCAGATCATGCACAGTCACCAGGACACGCTGGTTGCCAAGGACTTCGATCCGCTCGAACTCGACCGTTACTCGACGATCCAGCAACTTTCGCGGGCGCTTGCCGAATCCGCTAACGACCTTGTCAGCCTGAAAGAACTGTTGACCGGCGTCACGACTGAAGCTGACGGTCTTCTCGTACAGCAATCGCGCGTGACGGCCGAATTGCAGGACGGCCTGATGCGCACGCGCATGGTGCCGTTCGAGCGTCATGTTGGTCGTCTGACGCGCCTGGTGCGTCAGGCTGCAACCGAGTCCGGCAAACGTGCCGAACTGGCGGTCGAGGGTGCCTCAGGCGAACTGGATCGTCAGGTGCTCGACAAGATGCTGCCGCCGTTCGAGCACATGCTCAGAAACTCGATTGTGCATGGCATTGAAGATCCCGCAGCACGCCAGGCCGCGGGCAAGCCCGCGGTCGGGCGCATCACCATTCGTCTGCACCGCGAAGGCGCGGAAATGGTTATCGATGTGTCCGACGACGGTGCCGGGCTCGACGTCGATGCGATTCGTCGCAAAGCGTATGAACTCGACATGCTGCAACCGGACAGCAAGGTAACCGACGACGAGATCATGCAGTTGATCCTGACGCCAGGATTCTCAACGGCGAGTGCGGTGACGCAATCGGCGGGCCGCGGTGTCGGCATGGATGTTGTCGCGAACGAGGTGAAAAAACTCGGTGGCAGCCTGCGCATTTCGTCAGTGACGGGGCAGGGCACGAACTTTACCGTGCGGCTGCCCTTTACCCTCGCGATCACGCAGGCGCTGATCGTGCGCACCGGCGAAGAAGTCTATGCGCTGCCGCTGCCAACCGTGGAGGGCGTCGCACGTATTCCGCGCGGCGAGCTTGAAAACCTGTTAAGCCAGACCGAACCAAGCTACGAGTACGGCGAGCAGACCTACAAGTTCCGGCACCTCGGCATGTATCTCGGCGGACAGGCGGCCAACCTGCCTGAAGATGAGGCCTTCATACCGGTCATTCTCGTGCAGGCGGGTGAATACTCGGCGGCGTTACTTGTCGACGAGATGCTTGCGAGCCGCGAGATCGTTGTGAAAGCCGTTGGCCCGCAGCTGGCCGGCATTCGCGGCATCTCGGGCGCAACTATCCTGGGCGACGGCAGTATCGTCCTGATTCTCGATATTCATGCGCTGGTACGCACGGGTGCGCCCGTTGTTGAAATCAGGAAAGCGGCACCGACGCCGTCGGACGATCGGCCGGTCGCGCTGGTCGTTGACGATTCGATTACGGTGCGCCGCGTAACGGAACGCTTCCTGCAGCGCAATGGCCTGCGCTGCATCACGGCGAAAGACGGACTTGATGCGATCAGCGTCATGCAGGACACGGTGCCCGACGTGATCCTGCTCGATATCGAAATGCCACGTATGGATGGCTACGAGTTTGCGTCGCATGTCCGTAATGACAGCCGTGTCAAGGATGTGCCGATCATCATGATCACCTCGCGAGTGGGCGACAAACATCGTGCGCGCGCGATCGAACTCGGCGTCAACGATTACCTCGGCAAACCCTACCAGGACACGCAACTGCTGGAGGCGATTCGCCGCCAGCTTGAAGACAAGGGAATCGAACTGCCATGAGCGAAGCCGAAGAGTTATACAGCTTGCTCGTGCCGCTGACGGACGATCGTCTGATCGTGCCGCGAGCGTGTGTTGCCGAGGTTGTCCGGTTTACCAAGCCCACCGTGCAGGAAGGTGCTCACAACTGGATGCTGGGAACGGTGAGCTGGAACGGCCGCGAACTGCCGGTCGTCTCGTTTGAAGGCGCGATCGGTAAGGACATTCCGGCACCGACAGGTCGCACCCGGATCGTCGTGTTTTATGCGAGTACCGGGCAGCTAAAGACGGGTTATTTCGGCGTCCTGACGCAAGGGTTTCCGCAGCTGGTGCGCGTCAATCGCGATGTGTTGAAGCTGGAATCGGGCGATGGCTGGCCTGAGGATGCGCCGGTGCTGTGCCGTGTGCGCATGATCAATGAGTTCCCGATGATTCCGCATCTCGAGCAGCTCGAATCAATGCTCGCCGAGGAATCCGTGCAGGCCTGACGCGCACTCGGCGGCTACTTAAGGTCGCCCCACAACGACTGCATGATCGCGAGCGTCGCAATAGCGGCCGATTCGGTGCGCAGGATGCGTTTGCCTATCGACACGGCGCTGAACCCGGCTGCCGCCGCGTCATCGTATTCACCGCTGCTAAAGCCGCCTTCCGGGCCGATCAGAACACAGACCGCGGCCTCTGGTGGCACTATGGTCGATAACGGCTGTGCGGCACCGGGCGTGAGCACCAGCTCCGCATCGACCCCTTCGGGCTTGCTGCCGAACCAGTCGTTGAGCCTGATTGGCGCATCGATTAAAGGCAGTTTTGTACGCCCACACTGTTCGCAGGCATTGACGGCGATTTTTTGCCAGTGGTCGTGACGTTTTGCAGCGCGCTTGTCATCGAGCTTGACGACACCGTATTCGGAAAACACCGGGGTGATGCGGTCGGCGCCAAGTTCAGTGGCTTTCTGGACAACGAAATCCATGCGCTCACCGCGCGAGATTCCCTGTACGAGGTGAATTTTAAGGGGCGACTCGGTGCCCGGCTCGAAGCTCTCGCCAATCTCGAGGCTGACCCGGTTCTTGCCGAATGCCGTAATCGTTGCGTGCCACTCCGGCCCATCGCCACTAAACAACGTCACCCCGTCGCCGACGCGCCCGCGCAAGACTTTGCCCAGGTAGCGCGCAGGGTCACCTTCAAGTTCGATCGACGCGCCGTTGCTCAACGGCTGAGAAACAAATAGCCTCGTACTCATGTCCCTGCGATCATGCCTCATATGAATGAACCGGGCGAATTTAGTGTTGATGCCGAGAGAGGGCTTCTCACGCCTGCGCGCTTCGTGCCAAGCCCGAATCGCGACGCGCGGCCCGACGGGCAGGCACCGTCGTTGCTCGTGCTGCATGGCATCAGCCTGCCACCGGGCAGTTTCGGCGGGCCGGAAATCGAAGCCCTGTTTTGCAATTCACTCGACTGGGACGCGCATCCGTACTTCCAGGAGATCCGGGGCCTCGAGGTCTCGGCGCATTTGCTGATCCGGCGCGACGGCAGCGTGCTGCAGTTTGTGCCTTTTACGGAACGCGCCTGGCATGCGGGCGCGTCATCCTTTCGGGGTGCATCGCGATGTAATGATTACTCGATCGGGATAGAACTCGAAGGTGAGGATGAGACGCCGTATGACGAGCGCCAGTACGCGGTGCTGCCGGGCGTGGTCCGTGCCATCAAAATAGCCTACCCGACGATTACAGCGCGTGAAATTGCCGGGCACTGTGACATAGCGCCCGGACGCAAAAGCGATCCGGGCCCTGCTTTCGACTGGCTCAGATTGTATGATGCACTCAGCACAGGGACCTGAACGCACATGAATCTAATCGCTATCCTGATCGGCCTCGCCATTGAACGCCTCGCAACGAAGTTCCTGCATTGGCGGCGCATGCGCTGGCTCGATCGCATTATCGATGCCGGATTCGGCCAGGCGGCGAGATTCGGCAATGCGCCAGCGCTGCTTCCCGTCATCCTGCTCGCCATCCTGCTGGTGCTGCCGGTCGCGGCGATCATTTACAGTCTCGGCGGCACGTTGCAGGGATTCACCTATCTGATTCTCGCAATTGTCGTGCTGTTGTTTTCCATCGGGCCCAAGGATATAGGCGAGGAAATTGACGAGTACTGCCACGCGCTCGAGGCCGACGACGACGAGCTGGTTCAGAATACTGCGAAGTCGATCATCGAAGGCGAGGTACCCGCAGACCCGCGCGAACGTATCCAGCGTGTCGAGGAGGCCGTGTGCGTACAGGCCAACAATCGCCTGTTCGCAATCGTGTTCTGGTTCGTGGTACTCGGGCCATTCGGTCCGCTCGCCGCCTGGGGTTATCGCGTCACCGACCTGATTCGTCGGCGCGCGGTATTTAACGCCGCGCGCACCGAGGAAGACGCCGGCGCAGAGGTCAGGATCCGTGACGCGGCAGAGATGCTGCATAGCTGGCTTGCGTGGATTCCTGCGCGTCTGACAGCGATCGGTTACGCCACGGCAGGGCACGCGGACGAAGCCATGGCGGCGTTCCGCGCGCCGTCGGAAGAAAAAGAGGCGACGACATCCGAACGCAGCGAACACCTGCTGGCGCGGGTCGGCGTCGCGGCAATGGCACTGCAGGACGATGCCGGCGAATCGCTGAACGAGCGCGGCATACGCGGTGCTCGGGCTGCAAACCGACTGGTATTTCGCCTGCTCATGATCTGCGTCGTGATCATTGCCGCAATGACGCTGTACGGCGCCACGCAGTAATTCACGCCGCACGCCGAACCGCCGGCCGTTACAGGTGTCGAACGAGTGACTGACTGCGTTGGGAGCTCAAACAGTATGACCGTGCATATTCGCCCGTCCCGGGCGGACGATCTCGAATTCGCGACTGCATTATTGATCCAGGCGGGGCTGCCTGTTGATGACCTGGCGGCCGACAAGCTCGCGTTCACTGCCGAATGTGACGACACAATTCACGGGCTGATCGGGGTCGAACGATTCGGCGATACCGCGTTACTGCGCTCCCTGGTTATCGCCGAACCTGCGCGCGGCAACGGCGTTGGCCAGCTGCTCGTTGCGGCGCTCGAGGTCGCGAGCGCCGACGCCGGCATTGTGGAAATCTGGTTGCTGACTATCGATGCGGATGGCTGGTTCAGCCGCCACGGCTACGAAGTGCGTGATCGCGCCGATGCGCCGGACAGTATTCGCGCAACGCGCGAATTTTCAGGTCTATGCCCGGGCGACGCCGTGCTGATGTCGAAAAAACTGGGTCACTGACACCAGGTTTTTAGCGTTCCCGTTTCCAGAGGACTTCCTGGCCGTTCTCGGCTCTCGCGAGTACGCGTGCAATGACGAACAGCAGGTCGGACAGGCGGTTCAGGTACTTGACGGCCTCGGGTCGGACATCTTCGACGCCGGCGAGTGTCGTCACCCGACGTTCCGCGCGTCGCACGATCGTGCAGGCAAGGTGACAGGCGGCGGCAGCCGGCCCACCCCCACGGAGAATAAATTCCTTGAGGCGCGGCAGGTCCGCATTGAACTTGTCGAGTTCAGCCTCGAGGCGGTCGATGAATTCGGATTGGACGGCCGAGTGGCCCGGAATGCAGAGCTCGCCGCCGAGCTCAAACATGTCGTGCTGAACTTCAGTGAGGCAATGCCGCACGTCGTCGGGCACCGAGTCGTTTGCGAGCACCACGCCGATGGCGCTGTTGGCCTCATCGACTGTGCCGTAGGCCTCGACCCGCAGTGAATCCTTGGCGACACGACTGCCGTCACCGAGACCGGTCGTACCGTCATCGCCGGTGCGCGTATAAATCTTGCTAAGCCTGTTTCCCATGCGCCGACGATAGGTAAGTGCGCTTGTTTCTGCAAGCTGATGCCGCCATAGTTCGGGCCGTGGATACCTATGACGAGAAAAACGCTTCGGAGCACCTGAACGTTGCGCTCGCAGCCGCGCGTAAGGCGGCGGATATCAGTCGTGCATACTACGCGGGCAACTTCACGGTAACCACCAAGGAAGACCTGACGCCGGTCACGCAAGCGGACGTCGAATGCGAAGAGGCGATTCGCGAAATCATACTTGGCGCATTTCCGGACCATGGATTCTATGGCGAGGAAACGGGGCAGACCCAGGTCGATGCGGAGTATCTCTGGCTCGTCGATCCTATCGACGGCACGAAAGGATTCGTTCGCCAATACCCGTTTTTTTCAACGCAGATTGCGCTGATGCACAATGGCGAACTGGTGCTTGGCGTGTCCAGCGGCACCATGATGGATGAGCTCGCATGGGCCGAGCGTGGCAAAGGCGCTTGGCTGAATGGCAAACGCCTGTCGATCAGTGAAATCAGCGACCCGAACCGGGCCGCGGTCTCTACCGGCAACCTGAAGTCGCTGGCCGGGAGCAGCGGCTGGGCCGCACTTGGCGGCATCGTTGAGCAGAGCGACCGCATTCGCGGCTACGGCGACTTTTATCACTACCATTTGCTGGCAGCCGGCAAAATCGAGGCTGTCATTGAATCGGATGTGATAAAAGTCGCCGTAGCCGCGAATGCGGTCGCTCTGCTCAACGAT
>JBCAZN010000162.1:0-6323 GCA_038533035.1 Pseudomonadota bacterium | reverse complement strand
GCTATAAAAATACTCGCCTCGCTCGTGCAAAGACTGGAGGTCAGCCCGGAGCAGGTCGTAGTCCGACTTTGAGAATTCGCCCTTTCCCACAAGCTCGCCGACATCCGAAAGTCGATCGTAGCCGTAATGGCCAGGCGAAAAATCGGTCTCAATTGCCGTGTAGCTGTTTATCTCACCACGAAACAAACCACTACCTTCGAATAGCCCCCACAATTTTCGCCCCATCTGACCATCGCAAGCATCCATCCATCCCTGTTGCCAATCTGCAAAACTCGCAATAACCCGCCGAACGACGTCCTTGTGCGCCGAATGGTAAACCTGCGTATCCCAATCCCAGTGTGCAACCAGCAAGCGGCCTTTCGGTTTTAGAAGTCGGACGAACTCTTTTAGCAAGGCTTCCTTGTCGGGAACGCACTCCAGGGTATCAACCGACACAATCACGTCGAAACTTGCATCGGGATGGTCAAACGTATCGATAAACTTGTCCGCCTGAAACTCTACGCCGCTGTGCTTTTGCCGAGCCCACGAGATGGACTCCTCGGACGCATCCAAGCCGACAAGATGAGACTCGTTCGAAATTGATTTCGCGATCCGCGCGAGTAGCTCGCCGGTTCCACAACCAAAGTCGAGCACCCAATACGCCCGCTGACTATCGAGCTCGAGAAGTTCGATCAGTTTTGCGTGTAGAGCCGAGTAGTCCAAAATCTGTACTAGTCCTGATCCCGAATCACGCACGCAAAGTTTTCCGCCTCGTTCGGATCGCCTGATCCCTTGTATCGAGGATCCTGCGGGTACGGGCAAACGACCCGGGAGAGCGCATGGCGTGCCGGCGCCCACACACTCTTTTCGCGTGCACGCCGCTCGGCCAGAATTTCAGCCGGTGCTTTGCCGCGTTCGACCCAGTCTTCCATCGCCGCGATGAAGTCGACAGTGTCGGCACCTTCTCCGCCGTCGCAGTGATCCATACCCGGTAGCAGATACAGTCGGACGCTGTCATCGACCGCTTGCTGCCCAAGTGTATCGATGACGCTTTCGTGATAGTTGACCGAATTGCCGTAAGGAATAAGACCGTCGGTCGTACCGTGATAGACGATCAGCTTGCCGCCGCCCTCGACAAAGGCTGACAGGTCGGGGTCCATCGCATCGGTGCCGCCCGCATCAAGGCGATACGCCCGCTCGAGCGCCGACTCCATGTCGAACATTTCCGAATTCCACTCAGGGTCGTTATAGATCAGGTGCCGAAAGTAACTTTCGCCGATGCTGAAGCCGCGCTTGTAAACCTGCCAGAGCGTCTCGCTGCCCGGACCGGTGCCGGGTATCAGCGTTTCGCCTTCGCTGTTAACAACACCCGCATAAATGCGCCGCGCCGCTTCGACTTCGGTCGGTGTCAGACAAACTGCATCGTCATCACCCGCGCATGCGAGACTGGCCGGATCAAAACTGCAATTACCGGGGTCTGAAATTACACGGTCAGTAACCCCGTCGTTCGAATCGCAGGCCGCAAGGGCGGCCTCTTTCAAAGGTGCGAGCTTGTCGAGGCCCAGACCGTTCTCGCCCAAGCTGTTCTGGATCAGAACGCTTTTCGTCATCAGTGGCACCCAGTTGCTCGCCGGCGCACCCGCGATGATCGCGTCGTAGTCGTCGGGGTATAGTTGTGCCTCCTTGAGGCCCTGGCGCCCGCCCGTCGAACAACCGAGCCAGTAGGACTTGTGCGGTTCCTTTCCAAAGTTCGCCGAGGTAAGCGCTTTGCCAACCCGCGTCAATTCGTGCACAGCACGGTATTGGTAATCGACCCATTTCTCCGGCTGGCCGACGGCCCAGCTGAAGTCGCCGCCGCCGCCGACGTGCCCGGTATCCGTGTTGGTCACCGCGTATCCACGCATCAACGGATCGACCATGGAGTTGTAGTCGATGGATCCGGCCGCACCGCCATTCCCGGTTTGCATGAATTTGCCATTCCAGTTGTCGGGTTCCGGCAACCACAGCTCAAACCGAATATCGGAATCGGCAGTAGGCGCAATTGATCCCGTCACGCGACAAAACCTCGGGAGCGCCTGGTATCTCGATTGCAGCCGTTTCGATTTCGGTGCCTCGAATGCCCCGGCAGCAACCCAATCGGCGCTGTGGACTTCGGCATCCTCGACATCAAGTCTATCCAGATACGAGCAGTCAAACGTCGTTCCCCGGCCCTGGTCACCGACAAGGGTGACGATAAAGTTTGGTGAGGGTTCCGCCTTGGCGAATAACGGCGCCACGCAGAGCAGGATGCAGGCAACTCGGGTGGTAATCATGATTTCTCCGGCAAAGCTCGATACCAGGTTGTTACGTGCCGAACGAGACTGGCAGTGACGTCCGGATGAGCGTCGGCAATGTTTCTGGACTCCCCCGGATCGGCCACAATGTCGTAAAGACGTGGCCTGCCGCCGTCATAGTCACACAATAATTTCCAATTGCCGCTACGCACAGCCAGGTCGGGAAGATCTTCGAAGCCATAAAACGCCTTGCGATCCGGCGGTCGCGCGAAGAACAGCGGCGCTTGCCGCGAGTCGCTGGATTTGCCCAGCAACGTGCCGAGCACGTCCTCTCCATCGTAGCGCGGACCCGGCGGCCGCTTGGCATCGGCCAGCGCAAGCAGCGAAGGCACCAGGTCTATGGCGGCGAGGACCGACGATTTGTTGCGCGATCCGGTTACCGCGTTGTCCATCAGGCCGGGCGCCCAGACGATCAGCGGTGAGCGAATGCCGCCCTCGTACAGCATCGTCTTGTAGCCTTTGAATGGCCCGCCGCTGCCGCCGCCCGGTACGTGGCCGTTGTCGGAACATATGATAATGAGCGTGTTGCCGCGTAGTGCCGGATCTTCGCGAATTCGATCGAACAGCGGCGCAAGCTGGCGATCCATTTCCTGCAGCACAACGAGAAATCGCTCCCTGTCACTGTCCCGCCATTGATCAATCGGCGGAATGAACGGGTCGTGCACATCGTCGGGCCAGAGATTGATATAGAACGGCTTGTTATCCGATCGCGCAGCGTCGACAAACTCCAGCGCAGCATCGACATAGCCACTCGTAATTTGCGAGCGGTCCATCCAGGTGACCGGTCCACCGAGTTGTGTTTCCGCGCTTTCGACAAACCGGTAGCGCGCTTCGTTACCGTCTTCGTCGGGGTAGATCATCTCGTGAAGTAATTTGGGACCGATACCTTCGAAATTGGTCAGGGACGCATCGAAGCCGTACTCGGTTATTGGCGGTGCGTCGCTCTGATCGTCCGTACCGCCCATATGCCACTTGCCGAAATGTCCGGTCGCATACCCTGCATTTTTCAGACCTCGCGCGAGCGTTGGCGCGGCGGGGTCCAACCATTGGGCCATGCCGCGCTCTTCGTTGAGGCGCTTGTGCGAAATATGCGACGTAATTCCCCATCGTTGCGGGTAGTGGCCGGTCGTAATCGCGACGCGCGATGGCGAGCAGATCGGCGAGTTCACATAGAAGTGCTCGAACGCGATGCCCTCCGCCGCCAAGCGATCGATATGCGACGTCGCGGCATCTGTGTTACCGAATGATGAGAAATCCGCCCAGCCCATATCGTCGATGAACACGAGAACGATATTGGGTTGGGCCGCTGCGGCAGACGTTGTCCAGAGAAGGCCCAGCAATAGCCACAGATAGACTGCAGCTCGCTGGCCTCGCAAACAATTCATGACTAGGGCTGGTTGGCCTCTTCGTAAGCTCGTAACTCTGCTTCCCACTTTGCCATGCGCTCCTTGAATCGGTCATCGGCTTCTGCATTCGGTTTGCGACCGGGCGGCAGCACCCTTTCTTCCGGATAGTCCGCGCCGAGCGCGCTACGCGTCACCGAAATTTCCCAGACACCCAGTTCAGCGAGCATGCGTTCGGCGCGCTCCGGGTACAGCTCAATAAGGTTTTGTTCCTCGCTCGGATCGCCGATGACATTATAGAGTTCAAAGGATTTGGTAATTTGTGACCCGTCGGCGCTCGTTTCCTCATTGCGCACGATTTTCCAATCGTTATCCAGCCACATGCGACCGGACTCCGAGCGAAACCCTATGGGGGTTTCGCGTCGTGCGGGTTCGGACTTGAAGACCTCGGCCAATGAAATGCCGTCGTGCACTTTGTTGATTGAATCCGGATCAAGGTTGGCAATATCGATCATCGTCGGAAAAATATCCGACGTGACGGACGGGAAATTTGTTGTGCGCGGTTCAATACCGGCTGGCCACTCGACGACCGTGGGCACGCGCAGACCACCCTCATAAAAGTCCTTCTTGAAGCCGCGCAGGTGACCGGTTGTGTCGGGCCGGGCACCACGAATGCAACCCAGCGCGACGGACTCTTCACTGCTCAGGTTTGGATCGATGTTTTTGCGGCAATCGGATGGAAACTCGATAACCGGCTTGGTCCCGGGTCCGTCGGGATAGATAAGGCCGACATCAGCGTCGGGCGAGCCCCCGTTGTCGCTCGTGAACCAGAGCAGCGTATTTTCTGCTATCCCCAGGTCAGCCAGTCCTTGACGCAAATTACCGATGGATCGGTCCATCGCGACGATTTCGCCGTGCATGTGCGCTGACGATCGATCAACGACGCCCAGAAACGGCGCAATATCTTCTTCGGTTGCTTCCCAGGGACCGTGTGGTGACGAATACCAGATGACAACAAACACCGGCTTGTTTTTTTCATTCTGTTCGGCAATAAACTTCAGCGCTTCATCGACGATGACTACCGAGCCGTCGCCCTCGAAAACTTCTCGCTCGCCCATGCGGCTCAGCTCGAACTTGCCGCCTTCCATGGTGAACAGGTCGAAACCGCTCGTGGTGCTTACCCAATAATCAAATCCTAATTCTCCGGGATTGTGCGGGTCGTCCAGCGGCATCGGATGATCCATGCCAACGCCGTTGAAGTTCAGGTGCCACTTGCCGAAGTGTGCCGTGGCATAACCGGCGTCACGAAACGCCGTGGACAGCATTTTTTCCTGTTTGTTGATCGATTGCCCGACACGAAATGCACCCGTGCGATCATTGGTGCGGCCCGTCAAAACAGAGGCGCGTGTCGGCGTACAGCTGGGCGCACCGGCGTAAAAGCGATCCATGCGCAAACCGTTGGCCGCCATCGCGTCCAGGTTCGGCGTCTTCATCACCGGATGACCGTAGTAGCCGGTTTGTGCCCAGCCCATGTCGTCAGCCATTAACAGGATAACGTTAGGCTGCGCTTTATCTTCCGAGCTGGCGCTGTCAACGCCGTCGTTGCTGTCGCAGCTCGCGAGAAAAAGCGGCACTGCAAGAATCAAGATTGCTAACTTTAAATGTCTATTCATGGCGTGTACCAGATTGGTGATGTATAAGCGCGCTCGCGAACGACGAGAGGCACTTCGTCAGGCAAGTCGTCGAGTGAAAACCGTACGGCGTCGTACGCGGTCCAGCGCGGCGTCGGAATTTGAATGACGCGGACGTAATAAAAGGCCCGACAGTCTGTGTCGAACTCGGGGTCGGTCCATACTGTGGCCAGCTCAGCACGTCCCATCGGTGAATCAGCCTCCGCAACGTCGAATACCTTTTCATGCAGGTCGCCGTTTCGATCCAGCCAGCCTTTGACGACCTGAACACGATCGAGACTTGCGTCATCCGGGTCCCTCGTTGCGATGATCAGAAAAGACGGTGCCGCATCCTGCGGTGCGCGTGCGAGCTCGCCGCCCATCGGTACCCCTCGCATGTATCCGATTCGGGCCGGGTCTGCTGCCTGCAAATCGCTCGCCGCGTACGTCCAGCCGCCGAAAAAACGCACCGTCATGCGCGGACCGGTCGTCGCGTAGGTTTCGCGGCGCTTCAAGGCCGCAAACAGGGACTCTCTTGTATTCTCTTTTGCCCATACGGCCGCGTAACCGGATGCACTGTAGTACCAATTTTGCGAGGCGCGATACAGGCTCGGTTCTTGCAACCCCATTTTTCCCATGAAGTTGTTCTCATCCGCGGTCGCCAGTCCGGTATGGGCATCCGTGCTGCCAATCATTCCAAACTGGAAGGGATTCACGCCAAGCTCCGCTTCCTGCCGCAGGCCCTCCTTCAGCGCCGAGCGCGCGTAGCTGGCCGAATCAGCGCCGTATTCCTGTCCCCATGCCGCGGGTGGCCATGTTTCAAAGTCGGCAAATTCATCGTCGGGCGAGAGTTGCGGATGCGTTTCACTATCGCCCTTGATTTGCGTGACCTCGTAGATGGGTTCCCAGCGAGCGCGTGCTGCCGAGTAGCGCTTACTCAGTGGCTTGTCATCTGTCGTCTGCGACTTGAACATCTCGCCGCGACTCAGGTTGCTGTT
>JBCAZN010000161.1:0-6329 GCA_038533035.1 Pseudomonadota bacterium | reverse complement strand
CACCGGCAATGCCGAGCCGGTCACACCTGAAATATGTTTAAACGCGTAGTCTGAGCGTCGTAATTGAAACCAGCTGCCGTGTGCAAAGCTCGAGGTGATCATGGTGAGTGGATTCCACGACCCCGTGTAGTAGGCCAGGCCTTCGTCGGGGTCGCCAGGCACGAGGCGGTGGTAGCGCTGGATCTCCTCCTCGAGAAACATCGACACATACGTGCGTGAGTCGTTGAGGTTGTAGCCGGTCAGTGGCCTCATGGGTCGTACGACTTCGGCAATGCGTTCGGCCTCGGACTTTTCGGGGTCCTCGGTCAGCGAGTACATGAACTGCATGCAGCTCTCGATGTCCTGACCCGCGCCCAGCCGGTCAAAAATGATTTTATCGATGTGGCCGCGTTCGGTTGCGCAGAACTTGACGATCGCCATATTGAAGTCGTGCCATTCGCTTTGCTGCTTGATGTGTACGCCGATGCAGACGAGGCAGACCAGCACTGTCATGATGGGGAAGCGCGGCAGCGTAAAATTGGCTTTGATCGGCAGGAACAAATCGCGAACCTTTTTGTTTCAATTACGACGCTCAGACTACGCGTTTAAACATATTTCAGGTGTGACCGGCTCGGCATTGCCGGTGCACAGCGGCGCTAAGCAATTGATTGTTTGTAGACTGGGTCTCAGTTTCGACGCCCAAGCGGGCAAAACACCGGGTTTCCGGGCCGGTCGACCCGATTTAACAAAACAGGTGTTGCCATTTGGCGACATCTGGACGGAATCGCATTTGTGCGCGAAAGTGCGGGCATAAGAAGAAGGGCGGGGGGCCACTTTTTCACAGTAGTAAGCAGTAATGTCTCTAGATGATTTCGGGCTGCGAGAGCGACCCTTTAATGAAACCGGCGAGCCACTGACTTTCGTCAACTCGCGTTCCCAGCAAGACGCATTCCGCTTCCTGGAAAACGCGTTGGCGGGTGAGCGCGGCGTCGCACATATTTACGGTCCGGAGCTGGCAGGAAAAACCACGCTCGTGCGTCGTTTCGGTGCGGAGCATCGCAACCGTATGTCGGTCGCGTACGTTAATGGCGAAGGGCTCTACGCGTCCCAGCTTCTCGGCAAGGTGCTTGAACTTTACGGCTACAAAGTAGCTTCGAGTTCGACCGATGAACTTCTCAATATGCTGCAGGTGTTTGTCGTTCAGCAATCACAGACTATGGAGCCGCCGCTGCTCATCGTTGACAACATGCATCGCATGTTCCCCGGCGCACTGAGTGCTCTTTGCAAACTTGCGGAAATGACAGTAAGAAGTCGCTATGCACTGCGCCTGGTGATAGTGAGTCAGGGCGACTGTCGTCGCATCCTGAATTCGCCGAGCATGGCACCGGTTGCCGATCGCCTGACCGGTAGTTTTGAATTGCTGCCGTTGTCCGCCGCCGACGCGACACGCTATCTCTACGCGAAGTTAAAAGCCGCTGGCGCCACTCAACCTGACGACATTTTTTCGGTGACAATTTGTGATCGGCTGTTCGAACTCGCGGGCGGTCTGCCCGGACGGCTCGACAAAGTCGCGGCCAACTACATTGATAGTGGTGAATCCAGTGAGGAGGCACCGCGTTTCGTCGTGACCTGCAGCGGTCGTACGCTCATGGACGTCAACATGGTAGCGACGCGAGTATTGATCGGCCGTTCGGAGTTCAGCGATATCCTGCTCACTGACCGTTTCATCAGCGCACAGCATGCACTGCTCATGTGGGAGGACGACACGGTCATTCTCGTTGACCTGAACAGTTCGAACGGCACTTTCGTAAACTCGCGGCGTATCAAGACCCAGGTGTTACGTGATAACGACGTGATCCAGCTCGGCGATCACCGCATCAAGATGATCTACCCGCGTGCGGGTGTGCGAACCGACTTTGACGATGCGGACCTTGCTGATACAGCCAAGATGAAAAACATTGCCGATGCGCGCCGCGTCAAAGCCCTGCGCGCCGTTTCCCTGCGAGCGGTGCGCTAACGCAGCAAGCTAGGGCGTGTAGCGAATCGCGACAATCTCGAGCGTTGACGAATTTTCGCCGATTTCGATGGTGACCTCGTCGCCGACCTGTTTCTTGAGTAGAGCTCGGGCAAGCGGTGAGTCCATGCTGATTGCCGACGTCGCGGCATCCGTCTCGTCGGGGCCGACAATGCGATAGGTTTTTTCGCCGTCGGTCGCATCGATTACGTCCACCCATGCGCCGAAAAACACGGCCTCGCCCGACGGATGCTCGCGCACGATATTGAGATTCGGTAAGCGTTTTTGCAGGTAGCGAATACGCCGGTCGAGCCCGCCCAGCTCTTTTTTGCGATAGATGTATTCCGCATTCTCCGAGCGATCACCTTCTGCGGCCGCTGCGGACAACGCCTTGACGACATCACGACGCCGAACCCAGATATCCTTGAGTTCTTCCTGCAGCGCTGCAAACCCGTCGGGTGTGATGTACGGCGAAGATTTCGGTGGAGGCGGGCGCCAGCGACCCATACGTTGATCCTGCGACAAGCGGGTTTGTGATTGTAGCCCGACGAGCACACTGTATGATCGTCGCAATGAAATTAAGGCTGCCGAAAATTCGCACGATATTGTATTCCGTTGTAGGGCTGTTTGCCGCGTTCTACCTGCTCGGTGTGATTATGCTCGCCACGGATGACCGCGTTGTCGAACCGCTGGCCGAGGGTGCAGGCAAACCGCTGGCTATTGCTATCTTCGGGGCGAGTGGTACCGCCGGCGACGGCATTCTTGAGGCGACCCTCGAGAGTGACGATATTGCGTCGATCCAGTTGGTGACACGTCGCATTACGCCGCGCATGGAAGCGGGTGTTCAGGCGGGCAAAGTGGTTATTCACCAGCACATGGATTACCTGGACTACTCGGCCGTCATCGATTCGCTTGCCGATGTCGACGCGGTCTACTGGGCAATCGGCATCAGCTCGCTGGGCGTCGATGAGGAGACATACGGCCGGATCCATGTCGATTTCCCGGTGGCATTCGTCACCGGGTGGGAGGCCGTAGCGACACAGCCAGACCGATCGTTCCATTACATCAGTTCGAGCGATATCTCGGAGGAGTCGAGCGCGATGTTGGCGCGCGAAAAGGTCCGTGCGGAAAAAGCGCTGTTCGCGCTCGGTAAAGAGTCAGACTTACGCGTTGTCGCTTACCGACCCGACTACATCGGGCCTACGGAGGAGGAGGCACACATTGGCCAGGACATGTTGTTTGCTTTTTTTGCGCCGGTCGGCGCAGCCGTTCGCGCCAGGCAGATCGGACAGTCAATGATCGAGGTGACACAACGCGGCGACGAGTTTGCTAACGGCGCAAAGATTGGTACGCGCCGAATCGTGCTCTATAGCGATGCTTACGAAGCACGCCTGCCAAACAACAGGAATGGCAGGTAAGACGCGTAGAGCGCGAACAACAGGTAGGGCAGCGCGTCGTTGCCAAACAGATCAAGGCCCGCGCCGACAACAAACGGACCGATCATGGTGCCGGCGCCCCACATGCCGGTGTAGAGTACGCTCGCAGCGGCAAGTTCGGCGCCGCGAAACTGTTGTCCCAACAAAATAATGCCGAGCGTGTACAGCATGCCCTCGGCGCCGCCGAACAGGAGCATGTAGACAGTACCGCCGATGGGCTGTGCGACAAACATCGGCATGAAGAGCACACCGATCATCGTCACCAGGATGCACGCCACGAGCATCAGGAACCGATCCATGTGATCGGCGAGCCAGCCGAGCGGCACGTGCATTACGAAGCTGCCGAGCGCTAATACAGTTAATAAGGAAAGGCTGCGCGCTTCGCCGATGCCGATGTGGATGCCGTACAGCGGAAAGAACGCGAGAATCGACTCGATTGTCGCGGCGTAAATCAGGTTCAGGACCATGATGTACGGCACGAGCTTGAATAATCGCCACAGCTTCGGATGCTCGTCGGTTGTATCGGCATCGATCGAGTTGACCACCCAAAACAACGGCAGCCCTGCAAACAATATAAAACCGGCCGTTACCACGAACGGTGTCATATCACTCGTGCCCGTAGCGACCAGGATCAACGGACCCATGGCAAAACCGGCCGACCCTGCCGCACCGTAGATCGCAAGAATACGACCCCGCCAGTTTTCAACCGCGAGTTCATTGATGACGGCTTCACTGGCCGACCAGAGTATCGCGGCAGAGGCGCCGAGCAGGAAGCGAATCGGGAACCAGATGTATACGTTGCGAGTCAGGCCGAGCAGGATCAGCATTGCAGCGGCCACCACGGCCGCTACCTGCATTACGCGGGTGGCCCCGACCCGAATGATCAGCCTGGGAACGAACGGAGCGAGTATGACGCCGGCGCTGGCCTGGGCGACGATGCTCAGGCCGTTCATGGTCTTGCTCACCCCTTGCGCGTCCAGCACGAGTGACAGCAAGGGCAGCGTCAATCCATAGACGAGGTTGACGATGACCATGGTGGCAATGACGGCGACCAGGCCGCGGCGTCGCTGCAACACATTGTCGGCAGTTGCGGTCATGATCCGCGCATCCTACGCGATCCCCTGAAACGCCCATTTCCTGATTTCACATGTTGAGACCCGGTGCATTGCAATTACAGCCGATCCGTTAAACACTGGGACGCGATGGCGACGGCTGAAGAACAACTCCGTGAGGCGCAGTACGCTTTCCAATGCATCAGCTTTGGTGAGTCGAGTAGCAATGCGCGCAACAGACGAAAGGCTTCCTCGATTTCCCGGAAGATTATTCAGAAGTATCCAGGCACGATGGAGGCAAGCGAGGCCCACGCGATACTGCGACGGCTCGGGGAAGAAGCCTACACCTCGAATATCCGCCTTCGCCACCGCCATATTTCTGAGCAAGAGCATCACAAACCACTCGCTATGGTAAAGCCGCCAGCCGCGGTCAAGGCACGCTCCAGGGTACAGCCCGGGCCCGGCGTGGAACCACTCGCCAGGGTAGAGAATCGAACCTTCATAACGAATTCAACCAGCGACAACGAGTCGCTGGACTGGGCAGGGCTTTTGTCGCTGTTACTGGCGCTGCCCAAAGCGCTGCTCGGAATGATTATCCTGGGTGGATTGATCCTGTTCGGTATTTTCGGGCCGTTCCTGCTCATTCCACTGGGCGCCCTCGTTTTGTTTGCGGGTCCGTTGCGCGGCAGCTTGAATAGTGACCAGCAGCGCCAGGTAAACGGCGGCATTCGCTGGGTCAACGAAGTCATTGCGGACCGGCGTCGTGGAGGATCCACCTAGCGCATTACTCTGTGCAATACTGCGCAGATGAACTACCGACACGTTGGAAAAGCGGGCATCCAGGTTAGCGAGCTGTCGCTCGGCTCCTGGCTTACCTTCAGAGGCGGCTCAGCTGTCGATCAATCGGCGAAATTGATGACGGCAGCATACGATGCTGGCGTGAATTTCTTTGACAATGCCGAGAATTATGCGGGCGGCGAGTCGGAGGAGGTCATGGGTGCGGCCCTGAAGAAACTCGGCTGGCATCGCGGCAGTTACCTGATTTCAACCAAGCTCTACTGGGGTTTGCATGCCGGCCCGAATATGCAAAATACCCTGAATCGCAAATACCTGAGCGAAGCGATCGACGGTTCGCTACGGCGCCTCGATATGGAGTACGTTGACCTGCTGTTTTGCCATCGACCGGACCCGACCACGCCGATTGAGGAAACGGTCTGGGCCATGCACAACATTATCGAACGTGGCAAAGCGCTGTACTGGGGTACTTCGGAGTGGGAGCCCGGTGACATTGTCGCCGCGATTGATATAGCGGAGCGCCATCACCTGCACAAACCGGTTGTCGAGCAGCCGTGTTACAACCTGTTTGAGCGCGGCCGCATGAGCGCTGATTACGCATCAGTTTACGAAGACCACGGTTATGGGTCTACGACCTGGAGTCCGTTGGCGCTTGGCATGCTGACGGGCAAGTACCAGGACGGAATTCCACGTGGCAGCCGTGGTGACAAGGAAGCATTCGACTGGCTTAAAGACAAATTGACCGACAAGCAACGCATCGCAATCGTCGCGGGACTCTCGCCGCTGGCGCGCGATATGGGGGCGTCACTGGCCCAGTTCTCGATCGCCTGGTGTCTTCAGAATCCCTGGGTCAGCACCGTGATCACCGGGGCCAGTAGCGTCGAGCAGGTTCGCGAGAACATGCAATCGATCGAGTTCGCAGCTCGCTTCACGCCGGAGCTGCTTGCCGAGATCGACAAGCTGTTCAGCTGACATTTAATTAAATTTCACGAGCCGTTAAGCCCAACGGCGATAACCTCCTATGAACGCTTCCTTGATGTTCAAACGCAGGTT
>JBCAZN010000160.1:0-6419 GCA_038533035.1 Pseudomonadota bacterium | reverse complement strand
CGTGGAAGACGGTACGCGTGTTGCAGGGTATGGGTGGTGGTTCCCTGTTTGTGAAATCGCACCCGACGTCGTCCACGCATTGTCGGGATGCCCTTCGGGATCGGTGCCGAGGAACGTGACATCGGCATTACCCAGTGCAGACGTCACCCAAACCGGCCCGTACTCGGGATCGTCAAGGTTTGCGCCGCGGCCCGGGTGCGGCGTTTTGTAAACGTCGGCCAGTGCGACCAGTTTACGATCCCGTGAATCAACAACGGCGATCTTGTCGGACTGGTTGGCCGCGGTCAGGAAGTAGCGTTTGCTGCGATCCCAGCCGCCGTCATGCAGGAACTTGGCCGCGCCGATGTCGGTAACCGCGATGTTTTCGATATCGCTGTAGTCGACCAGCAGGATATGGCCCGTTTCCTTTACGTTGACGATGAAGTCCGGGTGCTCGTGGGATGCGACGATCGCTGCCACACGCGGCTCCGGATGGTATTCCTGGGTATCGACCGTCATGCCACGCGTCGACACAATCTTCAGCGGCTCGAGTGTATCGCCGTCCATGATGACGTACTGCGGTGGCCAGTAGGCTCCGGCAATCGCGTACTTGTCTTCATAGCCCTTGTACTTCGAGGTTTCGACAGAACGCGCCTCGAGGCCGACCTTGATCTGCGCGACCGTCTGCGGCGGATCCATGTACAGGTCAACCATGTTGATCAACGCGTCACGACCGATCGTAAAGACGTAACGGCCCGATGCAGACACACGCGAGATATGTACGGCGTAGCCGGTCTCGATGATGCTGACAATTTCCTTGGTGTCGCCATCGATAAGTGCGACCTGGCCGGAATCACGCAACGTGACGGAGAAGAAGTTATTGATATTGCGATCGTGCTGTGGCTCCGTCGGACGATCGTCCGGCGCGACGAGCACTTTCCACGTCTCCTGCATCTCAGGCATGCCGAATTCGGGCGGTGCCGGCGGCTCCTGCTGCAGGAAACGCGCCATGATGTCGATCTGTTCCGGCGTCATTTCACCTGACGTGCCCCAGTTCGGCATGCCGGCAGGCGAGCCATAGGTAATCAGCGCTTTCAGGTACTCGGTACCCTTTTCCTTGGTAATGTCGGGCGTCAATGCCTTGCCGGTCGCACCTTTGCGCAGAACGCCGTGACAACCAGCGCAACGCTCGAAGTAGAGTTTCGTTGCGGTACCGAACTCGGCTTCAGAAAGAACCGGTCCGCCGGCCGCCATGATCTGGCGAGTATCTTCGGGCGATATAGCGGATGGCGCGCCCTGGTACTTGAGTTCGCCCTCGGTCGCACCCTGGTGGCGCTCACCTGCGGCGCGATCGGTCTGACCCAGCTCGGCGCGCAGCGCGGCAACTTCCGCGACACTGACGGCGGCGAAATCGTTGCCCCATGAACTGAATACGTAAGTCAGTGCAGCCGCGAGGTCTTCATCAGGAAGGTGGCCAAGACTCGGCATTACGCCGTTGTAGTCGACACCGTTCACGGTGATCGGTCCCGACAGTCCGAACATTGCAGCGGACAGAACAGCCTTGCGATCACCTGCCAGGTAGTCCGAGCTGGCGAGCGGCGGGAATGCGCCTTTCAGGCCTGCACCATTCGGCTGATGGCACGCCGAGCAGTTCGCGAGGTAGACCTTTTCGCCACGCGCGATCAGGTCATCTTTACTGGCCGAGGCGACTTCGGCGTCGTGCACGACCGTATCGTTCGATGCCGCCGGTGCGCTCTCCTGGCCGCAGGCCGCCAGCAACAATCCCATTGCGGGAACCATCAACGCGTGGCTCAACTTGCGAAATTTCATGACTTCTACTCCCTTTTTATCGGGTTCAACTAACTCACCACACCACGTTCAGGCTGACGGACGCCGAGCGTCCCGCCTGGGCGAGAAATGGCAGAATCGGGTCTGTCGGCGCGAGGCCGCGAACGTCTGACCAGTTCCAGTAGGTCCGGTCGGTCAGGTTGTGAAACCCGGCACGCACGAGCGCGTTGTTGCCGAGCTTCTGGATCAGGAACAGATCGAATACGGCGTATCCCGCCGGCTTGAAGACCTCTCCGGCCGATTCGTCACGCCGGTCGAACGCGTCGGTAAACGTGCCTTTCAGGCGCAGCTGGCGGCGCTCATTCAACGCGTACCAGGTAAAACCGATCACGCCCTGTGCGGGTCCGACCGAGTTGATCGGCTGACCGGTTTCGTTATTGTCGCCGCGTGCGTAGTACGCCGAGGCGTCCAGTCCAAAGCGCTCGTGCGCGCCGAAACGCTGTTGCCAGCCGAGCTCAACGCCGCGAATTTCAGTGTCGCGAATATTCTGCGACTGGAACTCGGTATAGCCGGAAACCGGATCGACACCGATGTTGACCTTGGTTTCGATGAAGTCCTCGTAGTCGGTATGGAACAGCGACATCCAGGCCGACGCCTGTATGCCTTGCCAGCGCAGACCCAGTTCGTATCCGTCAGAGGACTCGGACCGCAGGTCCGGGTTTGGAATGGCCCGATAGCCGAAAAACGGAATATCGAGACTGACGTTCGCGTCCGAGTACGGCGGCGCACGGAAGCCGTGTGAATACTGCGCGTAGATATCGATGCCCGGCGTCACGTTGTAAATGACGCCCAGCTTCGGCGACAGGTCGGACTCGTTCATGCTGACCGCCTCGTAGGTGGGATAGTCCTCGAGATACATCGCGTCAACGCGTGGGGAAAGGTCGAACTGATCCGCACGTACAGCCGCGATAACCTTCCAGTCGCCAAAGCTGATTGTGTCCTCTATGAAAACGGCCGACTCCGTCGTTTTCGAAATCGGGAAGTCGCGCAGCGGGAACTCTTCGCCCAGCAGCACGTTGGTTTGCTCACCGGTTACGAGACTGGTCGACAAACCATCACGGAATTCTTCGGTCAGGCGGTCGCGATATTCGACACCAAAGCCGAGCCGGTGCCCGACCGCACCGGTATCGAGGTTCTTCCACAGGTTCAGCTCAACGCCGCGAATTTCCTGGTCATAGGAAAAAAATCGGTCAATTGACGCGGGCCGGCGCGAGTTGCCGCGCTCGTCGAGTGTGGCCTGCTCCACGGCTACCGATTCCCAGTAGCCGCGCACCACCCCGGAATCGATCCAGCCCTCCGGGGACCCGAACGCGTACGACACATTCACGACGTCCATGTTGTAGCGATCATCGCCCTCCAGCGCAGTGGTTGAACGATACCGCCCGGAACCCAGCATGGAATTCAGGTCGGACTCAGTCTCCGATTGCTGATGCAAGACACTTGCCCGCAAGGTATGGCCCCAGCGATTGTCGGTTGCCAGCTTGATCATGGCGGTCTGCCGTTCGTAGTCTCGCGTGTCGAGGTCGCTTTCACGGGCATTCGAGTCGCGCTCGCTACCCTCGCGGTAGCTGGCTCCGATCAACACACCCAGCGCTTCGTCACCCAGCGCCAGCATTGCTTGCGTTTGCCAGCTGTTGTCGGCACCGTGCCACGTGCCAACCAGGTCACCTCCGACATGCTCGGCGCGCAGCAGGTCGACCGGATCCGGAGTGCGTACGGCCACGACCCCGCCAATCGCGGAGCTGCCGTACAACGCCGAGGCCGGGCCATGCAGAACTTCGATGCCCTGGATCAAACCGGCGTCGACGAAGTCGCGGGTTGCGTTGGAAAAGCTGCCTGTGTCGAACTGATCGGGCAGCGGTACGCCATCCACGAGGATTGTGACGCGATTGCCGCCGATGCCACGGATATTGATGCCTTCGGTGCCGAATCGCGTACCGGCAGCCTCGTAGTCGACGCCCGGTACGTAACGAAACACGTCGGCCATCGACACGGCGAGCTGATCGCCGAGCTCGGCGCGTGACAGCACCGTCACGTTTGCGGCGATATCGCGAACCGAGCGTTCGTCCTTGTGAGCGACGACGACGATCTGTTCGATGGTCAGGTCGTCATCTCCGTCCGCCAGCGACAAATTCGTCGCGCACAAAAAAGCACCCGCAGCGATAAGCACGGCGGGTGCCGACAGGAAATTCATTGGTGAACGCATGGTTTTCAGTCCTTTCCCGTAACTGACTTTTCCAACGCCTACAGTGCCAAATAGGCCGTACGAAACTATAGGTAGGTACCCGTACCCGGCACCGGTCGATGCCTATAGGCCGCACGGCAAACGAGTATTCGTAGGCGCGTTCAACTAGAATTGAACGCAACGTTTAGAAGGGGCCCGAACTGTGGTTTTCATGCTCACGAAAATGCTGCATACGTTTGCAGCAGTGTTGACGATCTGCGGATTCATTCTGCGCGGCTACTGGATGATGAGCGGGTCGCAGCTGTTGCAGCATCGGCTGACAAAAATTCTGCCGCATGTCGTCGATACGGTGTTTCTGCTGGCCGGCATCGCGCTGGTCTGGATGCTGAGCATGAATGTCCTGACCCAGCCGTGGTTGCTCGCCAAGATTGTCGGCCTGATCGTTTATATTGTGCTGGGGACCATCGCGATCAAGCGCGGCCGCACGAAAGAGATTCGTATCATGGCCTTCACCGGCGCACTGGCGGTGTATGCCTGGGTCGCCGGCGTCGCGATCGCAAAGTCACCGGCGAGCTGGCTGGCAATGTTTGCCGGTTGAACCGCTATGAATACTGACTGGAATATCGCGCAGCTGAACGTCACCACGGCGTTGTACGGCCCCGATGATGAGCGCATGCACGGTTTCTACTCGCAGCTGGACGCGATTAACGCCCTGGCTGAGCAGAGCCCGGGGTTTGTATGGAGATTAAAAAGCGAGTCGGGCAATGCGACCGACATCCAGGCGACGGACAACCCGCTGTTAATCGTCAATATGTCGGTCTGGGACTCGATCGATGCGCTGTTTGATTTCGCTTACCGATCGGACCACCGCCACGTATTTGCCAATCGTCGCCACTGGTTTGAGAAACCGGACGGCGCATACCAGGTCCTGTGGTGGGTTCGAGCCGGCCACGAGCCCGATATCGCCGAAGCGTTTGCGCGGCTGGAAGCCCTGCGCGCATCCGGCCCGACGGCCGCAGCATTCAACTTCAAATCACGGTTTGATCCGCCCGACGCGTAATGGACTGGCGTATCGAAGAACTGGATTCCGATACCGCCCGGCGGCTCGACAGGCTGCACCCGGAGGTATTCGACAACGCGATTGTCCCCGAGCAACTGCGTGCGTTCATTGATGATCCTCGCCACCTACTTTTCATGGCAATTGTTGACGACGTTGTCGTCGGAATGGCGAGTGGCGTCGAGTATTTTCATCCAGACAAGCGGCCAAATCTCTGGATCAACGAGGTCGGAGTGGCGCCGGACTTCCAGTGTCGCGGTATTGGCCGCGCACTCGTCGGCGAACTGCTCGATGCCGCGAGATCACGGGGATGTAAAGAGGCCTGGCTCGGTACCGAGCCTGACAACGACGCCGCCAATGCCTGCTATCGCGCCGTTCCCGACGTTGAAGACGCGGAACCGTTCTTGCTGTACGAATGGGAGCTCGACTAGTCGGCCGGTACTTCGCCGCTTTCCACGGCCAGTCGCGCCGCACCCAGCAATCGATCCGTGTCCACCGGCTTGCTCATCAGCGTGCAGTTGGCGAGCAACCGCGCGTCTTTCATGACCTTGGACGTATCCCCGCTGACGATGAATGCCGGAATGTCGAACTGGTAGTGGTCGCGAATAGCACTGACCGCTTCGACGCCGGTCGACCCGTCGAGCAAGTGAAAGTCGGAAATCAGTAAAGCCGGCTGAGCGTCAAGGTGGCGGATAATTGCTCCGGCCTCCTTTGCTGACGCCGCCGTCGCAACCCGATAGCCCTCGGCTTCCAGCAGCAATCCCCAGGCATCGGCCACGTTGACGTCGTCTTCAATAAGAACAATCAGGCCGCTCGCCGTCCCTGCCTCATGCACATGAGTTTCGTCTGCTTCTTCGCTCGCCACCGGGCTTGCCGCCACCGGCACGACAATCGTGAATCGCGACCCGCGCCCGAGATCGGACTCGACTTCGATGCGGTGATCGAGCAGATCAACAAGCCGCCGCACGATGGCGAGCCCGAGACCGAATCCTTCCTTGCTGGCGCCCTTCGCCTTGCACTGGTGAAATTCGCGAAAGATGTCTTCCATCTGGTCATCGGCGATGCCGATGCCCGTATCGGTCACTTCGAGGCGACATTGCCCCCCCTGCTCGACGCAACGCAGTCGCACGCTGCCATTGTCGGTATAGCGGATCGCATTCGAGACCAGGTTGCTAATGACCTCGGCCAGCAGGTTTGGGTCACTACGTACAACGGCGCTGCAGGCCTCGGACTCGAATTCGAGGCCCTTGTGCTGTGCCTGTCGCGCAAACTCCGCTGACAAGCGGTCGATCAGTCGTCTCGACGCGGGTGCGGTGACGCCCGAGTTCGAGGAATTCCGCGTGCAGCGAC
>JBCAZN010000159.1:0-6421 GCA_038533035.1 Pseudomonadota bacterium | reverse complement strand
CCGGTCCGCGTCCGACTGCACCCGAATCTCGCCAGGCCATTCGATGCCAAACGCCGCGTCATCGTGGCGTATGCCAGTCGCTGAATCGGGCGCGTAGAATTCTGTTGTGTTGTAGTAGATTTCCGAATCGTCCTCGAGCGTCAGGTAACCCGTTGCACAGCCCTCGGGTACATACAGCATCGACCCGTTGTCGGGGTTCAGCTCCAGACCATGCCACGCGCGAAATGTTGGCGATTCGGGCCGCAGGTCGACGACGACGTCGAAAACAGAGCCCCGCGTGCAACGCACAATTTTGACCTCTTCGTGAGGCGGCTTCTGGTAGTGCAACCCGCGTAGCGTTCCGGCCTGCGGGCTGAAGCCGACATTGCTCTGTCGAATATGGGACACCAGTCCCTGCTCGCGCAGCTCGTTCTCGCACCACAGGCGACCGAAATAGCCCCGTTCATCGCCGATACGATTGACGTCGATGACGTAGGCGCCGGAAACCGGCGTCTCGGTAAATTTCATTCTGGCACGCTCACACGCCCCTACGATTGCCAGCGCAGATCGGTACTCAGCTTACCATCGGCGATCAGGTTTTCGATATGGGCAATGCGCTTGTATTTGATGCCTTCGTAGTCGTCCCGGTTGAGTCCATGTTTCAGGTACGACTCGTAACACTGTTCGACGCCTTTCTTCGCCGTCCATTTGGTCTCGAATTCGGGGAATACCTTGCGAATCTTGTCGAAGTTCGCCCGATAGCAGCGCGTGTCCGGACCGGCGCCATCCGCGTAGTCGATCTCGCAATTCGGGACCGTATCCTTGACCATCTGGGCAAGGTCACGCATTTGGTAGTTCTCGTCATTGCTGCCGACGTTGACCGCCAGGTTATGTACGGTCTCCTGCTGCGCTTTCAGCGCGCAAACAACCGCCTGCGTAATGTCCTCTATGTGCACCAGCGGTCGCCACGGCGTACCGTCGCTTTTCATCAGGATTCGGCCGGTTGTCATGGCCCAGGCCACCAGGTTGTTGATGACGAGGTCAAAGCGAATTCTGGGGGACACGCCGTAGGCCGTTGCATTTCTCATGAACACCGGACTGAAATTGTCATCTGCCATCTGCGAAACATCACGCTCAACGTAGACTTTGGATTTGGCATACGCGGTAACGGGGTTGAACTCTGCAGTCTCGTCCAGGACGTCATCGCCGGCTTTGCCGTACATGCTGCACGAGGACGCGAAGATGAATCGCTGCACACCGGCCTCGCGCGCTGCTTCTGCGATCTGCACCGAGGCCCGATGATTGATGGCATAGGTAATGTCAGGATTGATGTTGCCGAGAGGGTCATTTGACAAGGCGGCCAAATGCACGATCGCGTCAAAGCCTTTCACGTCGTCGACGGTAACGTCGCGGACGTCTTTGTCGATGGACGGTATCTCAACCGGTGTGTCGCCGTATGTGCAAAATCGGTACAGGTCGCTGTCCAACCCGACGACATCAAACCCTTCGCGCTGCAGAATGGGCACCATTACGGTACCGATATAACCTCTATGCCCGGTTACCAGAACTTTCATTTTTTCTCCAATTGACTGGACGAGCCGCTAATGCCGGACGCGCCCGAAAATAGGGCTAGACTGCCTGAATTCATTGGGAATTATACACTCGGCCGATATGGAAACATTGACCTGATACCGGTCTCGAGTGATATCCGCAGCACACTTTTCCGCCCCGACTCCGGCGCACCAGAACGGTGCCGGCGACCACCAGTTTACTTATTCCACACTTCCCAGGGCGCATCCCCGCGGGCATAGGCTCGATCGAAGCTGATTTTGTCCTTGAAGGTGTCCATCGCCTGCCAATATCCGTTATGCGGATAGGCGATAAGTTTCTTCTTCTTGATGAGTCGACCAAACGGCTCCTCAACCAGCTCTTCCCCTTCCTCAATATGCTCGAAAATCTCGTTCTTGAGGACGAAAAAGCCACCATTGATCCAGAAATCCATATCGCCGAGCTCACCGAGGCTGGATACGTAGTTTTCGTCGTCGAACTTGGCGGCATGAAAGCTCTGCCAGGTGCGCACGGCCGCAAAACTGGCGATTGCATCTTTCGCTTCGAAATCGGCAATCATCTGATCCACAGGTATGTTAGACAAGCCGTCACTGTAATTAGCCAAAAACATGTCGTCGTCGTCCAAGTAGGGTCTTGCTGCGAGCAGCCGCTGCCCCAGATTTGAATGCAGACCAGACTCCACGAAGGTAATTTTCCAGTCGTCGATATCCGAAGAGTGATACTTAATGTCGCGCCCGCCGTTACTCAACGTAAAGTCGTTGGATACGGACTCGCTGTAGTTCAGGAAATAGTCTTTGATCATGTCGCCTCGGTAGCCGAGGCACAGGATGAATTCGGTGTGGCCAAAATGCGCGTAGTAGCGCATCAAATGCCAAACGATTGGCCGATACCCGACTGAGACCAGCGGCTTTGGCATTGTGTCCGAATTTTCACGCAGTCGGGTGCCGAGACCGCCGCAGAACAAGACAACTTTCATTTCGCTAAATCCTGTGTTCGTTATAGTCGCTCAGTCGGAACGCAGCCTACCAGATTTCCGTGTCACATCCAGCCGATTCCGCCGCAGATTGTGCACAGGATCACGTATACGCGATTCATTTCGGCTATTATCATCGCTCGTGATCGACCTCCAGTTTCAATTCCTCTTATGCTCCTACACGACCTGATTCTGCAACATGAAGACTCGCGGGCAGATGCGACTGCGTTGATCCGTGGCGCCGACGCTTTGACTTACGCCGAACTCGCTGACGCTGTCCGTGCAATATCGTCCGCGTTGCGGTCTTTGGATATAGCGGCAGGCGCACGCGTCGCCGTATACATGAACAAACGAGTCGAGGGCGCGATCAGTTACTTTGCGAGCAGCCATGCCGGCGCCGTATTCGTGCCTATAAATCCGGTGCTCAAGGCACCCCAGGTTGGCCATATCCTCAAGGACTGCACGGTGTCGGCGCTCATCACTACCAGTGCGCTTGCGGCGACTCTGCAGGACGAGTTGGCGGGGTCTGACAGTGTCCGTCATCTGATCCTCATCGACGAGACAGGTTCGCAACCGGAATTGTCGGGCCCGCTTGCAACCCATAGCTGGTCGACGTTGCTCGGCAATGCGACACGGGATATGCCTGCCGCGTCACGAATAGACAACGACGTCGCGGCAATACTCTACACATCAGGCAGCACCGGCAGTCCGAAAGGTGTCGTGCTGTCGCAGCGCAATATGGTGTCCGGCGCTATCAGTGTTGCGAGCTACCTCAAGAACACGGCGGACGACGTGATCCTGGCTGCGTTACCGCTATCGTTCGATGCTGGATTCAGCCAAATGACGACCGCGTTTGCCAGCGGAGCGACAGTGGTCTTGATGGACTATCTGTTACCGCAGGACGTGCCGAAGGCCATTGCAAAACACGGCGCAACCGGACTCACAGGTGTGCCACCGCTTTGGAATCAGCTCGCGAAATCCAAATGGCCCGATGAGGCCGTAGAAAGCCTGCGCTACATAGCAAATACCGGCGGTGCGATGCCGACGGCAACGCTGAAAAGGCTCCGCGATATGCTGCCATCAACAGACGTATTTCTCATGTACGGTTTGACCGAATCATTTCGTTCAACGTATCTACCGCCAGAAGAGCTGGACCGACGCCCGACATCGATGGGCAAAGCAATCCCGAACGCCGAGATTCTTGTCGTTCGCGAAGATGGATCTCTATGTGACGCCGACGAACCTGGCGAGCTCGTGCATCGCGGCGCATTGGTATCGCTCGGTTACTGGAATGACCCCGATCGTTCTACAACACGATTCAAGCCAGTCCCGAATCGACAGAAAGAATTACCGTTTGAGGAACTCGCTGTTTGGTCTGGCGATACTGTTACCCGGGATAGTGACGGGTTCCTGTACTTTGTCGGCCGCAAAGATGACATGATCAAGTCATCCGGGTATCGAATCAGCCCTACGGAAGTCGAGGAAATCATCTACAAGACCGGTTTCGTGACCGAGTGCGCGGCGCTCGGTATTCCACATCCGGAGATCGGTCAAGCCGTCGTCGTCGTCGCGCATTCCAAGACCGCAAACGACGATACAAGCGCGAAAATTCTGGCAACGTGCCGGCAGGTCATGCCAAATTTCATGGTTCCAGCACAGATCATCTGGCAGGACACGTTGCCGAAAAATCCGAACGGCAAGATAGACCGCAAGCGACTGTCTGGGGACTACCAAGACCTGTACCGGGAGGAGCGATAGTTGGCTATGTCACGCGAACACACGCACTCAGCAACTCGCCTGCTCGAATTCGATGGCGACGTTTTGTTATGGGGCGGACGCAAAGTCACGGACATCGCGGCCGAAGTTGGAACGACGCCTTTCTATGCGTACGACCGTGCCAGAATGTCGCAACGCGTCAAAACGCTGCGCGCCGCAATGCCTGAAAAGTTACAGATTCACTACGCTATGAAAGCAAACCCGATGCCCGACGTCGTCAATCATATGGCGGGGCTGGTTGACGGTCTGGATGTCGCATCGGCAGGGGAATTGAGTGTTGCGCTGCAGAGCGGAACCGAGCCCAAAGACATCAGTTTCGCAGGACCGGGTAAGCAAGACGCGGAATTGACGGCCGCAATTGAGGCCGGCATCACGTTAAACATGGAGTCGTTCGGCGAGTTGCGTCGTATTGGCCAGCTAGCGTCGGAGTTGAACAAGCAAGCGAATGTCGCTGTACGAGTTAATCCGTCATTCGAATTGAAAACGGCTGGAATGAAAATGGGCGGCCGCCCGTCTCAGTTCGGTGTCGATGCCGAGCTCGTTCCTGAAATGCTCGCCGAAATCGAGTCGCTCGGACTGCATTTTCGCGGACTTCATGTATTTTCAGGCTCGCAGAATCTCAAGGTGGAAGCCATTGTCGAGTCGTTGCAAAAGACAGTCGACCTGGTAATTGACCTCAGCCGCGCCACAACAATGAAATTTGAGGTGGTCAATCTGGGCGGCGGCCTTGGCATCCCCTACTTTCCAAAGGAGGAAGCACTGGACCTCGCGGACCTTAGCGAAGCTTATGGAACGGCTGTCGAGACGCTGACTCGGGAACTCGGCGATCCGGAACTCATCATTGAACTCGGACGTTTTCTCGTCGGCGAAGCCGGCATTTATGTATGCAGAGTTGTCGATGTTAAGGAGTCGCGCGGCACCCGCTTCGCGGTTTGCGACGGCGGTTTGCACCATCATCTCGCCGTTACCGGCAATTTCGGTCAAGTGCTGCGTAAGAATTACCCGGTTGTGGGTGTAGAACGGCGAGCTGAGGAGCCGCAGCTAGTCACCGTGGTAGGCCCATTGTGTACGCCACTTGATTTACTGGCAGATCGCATGCTGCTGGACAAGCTAGACGAAGGCTCAATGGTTGCTGTACTGCAATCCGGTGCGTATGGCCGTTCAGCCAGTCCGCATCGATTTCTTTCGCATCCGGGCTGCAGCGAAATATGCCTATAAGGATGCTCGTCTACGGGACGTTGAAACATTACGCGATCCGAATTTGGCACAGTCCGTCGCCCTCTCGTTTGCCACTAGTTTTTCGGCTTCTACCATCTCTGCGTTCATTCGAACCAGTACCATCAAGATCGAAATAAACCAAAGCCGCGCCTCAAACTTTAGATAATCCACGAACAAGTCACCAACAGTGATCGCGGCAAGCACTGCGACCACAGCTGCATACGTCTGCGGGATCAATCCTTCCCTATCACGCATTGGCCGCCGGAGTCTTAGGCAAGTTCGCGCCATCCAAAGCAAAAGCATGAAGTAGAAAATGGCGCCCGGAATTCCTTGCTCGACTAACATCGTCATGAACGTATTGTGTGATGCTCGCGCTTTTACGCCGGACGGTGAGACGGTCAAATAGGCGTCATCTAGGTAGTTAGGACTTAGCACTGCTGTACATCGATGCCCACAGCCTAAGGGATACGCCTTGGACATTTCGAATTGAGCACCCATCAAGACGAGACGCTTGGAGCCAGTGTCGACGCCTTCAACTTGTTCTCCGCCAGCAAGTATCGTACCAATTCTTTCCCAATACACAGGGTTTGTGAGAGACACAAGCAAGATAAGCCCAGCGACGGAAAAGAACCGAACGGTAAACATCGACTTCTTCGGTGCGAAGAAATTCAGCACAACCCCTGCAATTCCGAGCGCCAAAAATCCGCTTCGACTAATTGTTGCGATCAACGCGTTTAACGTGAAGGGCATCATACCCATTGCCGCGATCTTCTCTTTCAACTTCCCAGATAAAAACAATGCAGCTGTGGTCATAATGCCGGTGACAATGAGCAAACCAGCAACATTTGACTCACTGATACCCGGGCCAGAGAAGCCCTCGAACCGACCTCCAACGTAATTCTGGAA
>JBCAZN010000158.1:0-6424 GCA_038533035.1 Pseudomonadota bacterium | reverse complement strand
AGGCCGTCCTTGAGATCGTCAATGATCTTGAAGCCGTACACCATCGCGGCCGTGCATACCTGCACGTTGCTCGCGCCGAGCGCCAGGAAGTCGACCGCGTCGCGCCAGTCCGATATACCGCCAATGCCTGAAATAGGCAGTTTCGAGGTGTCCGCCGTGCGAGCGATTTCGGCGACCATGTTCAGGGCAATCGGTTTTACGGCCTCGCCGCAGTAACCGCCATGCGTGCCCATGCCGTCGGTTGTCGGGTACATTGTTAACGAATCGTAGTCGACGCGCATGATCGAATTAACGGTGTTGATTAGCGAAACCGCGTCGGCGCCGCCATCCAATGCGGCCTTCGCCGGCGGCACAATGTTTGTAACGTTCGGTGTCAGTTTCACAATGACAGGCACCGACGCATTGGCCTTTGCCCACTCGGTCGCCATCTGGATGTATTCGGGCACCTGCCCGACGGCGGCTCCCATGCCGCGCTCGGACATACCGTGCGGGCAGCCGAAATTCAGCTCGAAGCCATCGACGCCCGTATCCTCAATCATCGGAATGTGTTTCGCCCATGACGCCTCGTTCATCGGCAACATGACCGACGCGATGAGTGCGCGGTCGGGCCAGTCGCGCTTGATCTGGCGCAGCTCGTCGATGTTTGTCTGCAGCGGACGATCGGTGATCAATTCGATATTGTTGAAACCGATAACGCGCCGGTCGTTGCTGTGCAGCGCGCTGTAGCGCGGGCCGCTGACGTTCACAATCGGCGGGCCTTCCTCGCCCAGTGTTTTCCAGACCGCGCCGCCCCAGCCAGCCTCGAAAGCGCGGTTGACGTTGTACGCCTTGTCGGTCGGCGGCGCGGAGGCCAGCCAGAACGGATTCGGCGACTTGATGCCGAGAAAGTCCGATGTCAGGTCAGCCATTACTGCCTCCTCGCAGGAATGCGTCAATACTGATAGCGGCGAGCTTGCCGTGTTGCACCGCGGTGACCGTCAGGTCGTCGCCGCCGAGCACACAATCGCCACCCGCCCAGACCTTCTGCAGCGACGTGCGAAACTGTTCGTCGACGAAAATGCGGCCGCGATCGGTGTCCGGGCCCTCAACCTCATCCATCGCCTGACCAATCGCCGTAAATGCCACGTCGGCGTTGAGCACCAGGGGCGAGCCATCAGCGTCAAACTCCACGGCCTTTACGTGTTGGTCGCCGACAAACCGAACCGGGGTCGCGTTAAAGTGAATGGTCACGCCAGTCGTCTGTGCGAGCGCTTGCTCAAAAGCGCTCGCCGACATTTTCTCGGGGCCGCCGCGATACACCATGTGCACATTCTTCGCGCCCAGGTGCCGGCTTTGCACTGCCGCGTCGATAGCGGTCATGCCGCCACCGATAACGACGACATCACGACCAATCGGCAAGGCGCTCTTGTCTTTTGCCTGTCGCAGGTCAGCAATGTAGTCGGTCGCATTAACGACGCCATCGAGGTCTTCACCCTCGATGCCGAGCTTGTTGTTGTCGGCGAGTCCAACGCCCAGGAAAACGGCGTCGTACTGTTCCATGAGACGCAGGATGTCGATCTGGTCGCCGAGTGCATAGCCGTTCATCAGCTTGATGCCCCCGACCCCGAGAATGTATTTCAGTTCCTTTTGTGCAAAGTCGTCGACGGTCTTGTAGGCGGCAATGCCGTATTCGTTTAGTCCGCCCGGTTTGAGATCGCGGTTGAATACGACAACCTGGTGCCCCAGTACGGCGAGCCGATGCGCGCATGAGATGCCGGCAGGTCCGGCGCCGACAACGGCAACGGATTTTCCGCTGTCCGGCTTGCGACCGAACAATTGCTTGCCGGCCTCGATAATCGGGTCCGTCGCATAGCGCTGCAGCAGGCCGATCTCGACCGGTTTTTCCTCGTGCGTGTTGCGAACGCAGGCTTCCTCGCAAAGGACTTCGGTCGGGCAGACACGCGCGCACATGCCACCCATGATGTTCTCACCGAGGATCGTGCGTGCCGATCCTTCGATGTTGTCGCTGCGAATCATCTGGATGAAGCGCGGAATGTCGATGTCTGTCGGGCAGGCCGTCGTGCACGGCGCGTCGAAGCAGAAATAGCAGCGATCAGCCTCGATCAACGCTTCCGACCGACTGAGCGGCGGATGCAGGTCCGAGAAGTTGGCGTCAATCTCGTCTTTCGACAGACGTCCCGGTTGCACGCGGATTTTTGCAGTGTCTGACATCGCTTTACCGTTTCACGGGTACCGGTTTGGCGCGTTCGCGCTGAATCTTGAGCGCGCTGTAGTAATCGGCGTAAGGCGGTCGGTCAACATAGCGCCCCGCGCCACGTTCGACATCGACCTTGCCATCGGCGTAGACCACTTTGCCGTTTGCGATCGTGTGCGATGCACAACCGGTTACGGTCATGCCTTCGAAAATGTTGAAGTCGACTTTCTGCAGGTGTGTCTTGACCGAGATCGTCTTGCTCGCTTCGGGATCCCACACCACGATGTCGGCGTCGGCGCCAACCGAGACGCTGCCTTTGCGCGGGTAGATGTTAAAAATCTGCGCCGCATTGGTCGAGGTCACCGCAACGAACTCGTTCATTGTCAGCCGACCTGTGCGCACGCCATGCTCCCACAACACTTCCATGCGGTTCTCGACGCCGCCCGTGCCGTTCGGAATCAGGCGAAAGTCGTCCTTGCCGGCGGCTTTCTGATCGGCACAGAAGCAGCAGTGATCGGTCGCCGTGGTTTGCAGATTGCCCGACTGCAGGCCGCGCCAAAGCGCATCCTGGTGTTCCTTGCTGCGAAACGGCGGGCTCATGACGTGTGCAGCCGCGGCATCGAAGTCCTTGTCGAGGTACACCGAGTCGTCGATCAACAGGTGTCCCGCGAGTACTTCACCGTAGACGCGCTGGCCTTCGTTTCGCGCTCTTGTAATGGCTTCGAGCGACTGGCGGCAGGAGTTGTGCACGACGTACAGCGGTACTTTGAGAACCTCTGCAATGCGGATCGCACGGTTGGCCGCTTCGCCCTCGCACTCCGGCGGGCGTGACAACGGGTGCGCTTCCGGACCGGTCATGCCGGTCTCGAACAGCGCGTTCTGCAGCCGGTAAACGAGTTCACCGTTCTCGGCGTGTACCGTCACAATCGCACCGAGTTCGATGGCGCGTGAGAAACTGTTCACGAGCACTTCGTCATCGGCCATGATCGCGCCCTTGTAGGCCATGAAGTGCTTGAAGCTGTTGACGCCGTGGTCGCGGACCAGTGTTTCCATGTCGGCATGCACCGAGTCATCCCACCAGGTAATCGCGACATGAAACGTGTAGTCGGCGACGGCCTTTTCCGCCCAACCGCGCCACTTGTGATAAGCCTCGAGAATATTTTCCTGCGGCGACGGAATCACAAAGTCGATGATCATCGTGGTGCCGCCCGCGAGCGCCGCGGTCGTACCCGTTTCGAAGTCGTCGCTGGCGACAGTGCCCATGAACGGCAGCTGCATGTGCGTGTGCGGATCGATTCCGCCCGGCATGACGAACTGGCCGCCGGCATCAACGATTCGTGCGCCTTTCGGGGCGTCGAGGTTATCGCCAACTGCCGTGATCAGGCCGTCCTGGCACAGCACGTCTGCCGCAAACGACCTGTCCGCGTTGACTACCGTGCCGCCCTTGATCAGTACCGTCATTGTTCTCTCCTTACTTCTTCGCGACGAAGTAATAAATCAGTCCGCCGAGGATCGAGCCCGTAAACCAGCCGTAGTCGTAGAACCAGCTCATTTTACCCGTTGTGATCGCGATAATCGTGAACGCGACCGGCACCAGGAAGGCAATGAATCCGGGCAGGCTCCAGGCCGGGTAGGTGCCGCCGTCCTTATACAAAGACAACAAGTCGTACTCCTGGTTCTTTACGAGGAAGTAATCGACGACCATGATGCCCGCAATCGGGCCAAGCAGGCTCGAGTAGCCGAGCAGCCAGTTCGAGTAGAGGCTTTCAAGGCTGACATCGGATTCGATCCAGCCCAGTTTCTTCAAAAGCTCCCAGGCCATCAGCGCGATGCCGATGACTCCCGTAATAATAACGCCGCGATTTTCGTTGATGTACTTCGGTGCAATGTTCTGAAAAACGTTGGTTGGCGAAACAATGTTCGCGGCCGTATTCGTCGAGATCGTGGCGAGAATGATCATCGCCATCGCGAGCACGACCCAAAACGGACTGTCGATGAGCCCGATCAGGCTGATCGGGTCGGCCACGGTCTTGCCGACCAGTTCGAGTGACGCTGCCGTCAGGACAACGCCGAGACCCGAGAACAACAGCATGGTCGCAGGCAACCCGATGATCTGTCCCAGGACCTGTGAGCGCTGGGTGCGCGCGTAGCGACTGAAGTCCGGAATATTCAGCGATAGTGTTGCCCAGAAGCCCACCATCGCGGTCAGTGCTGACAAGAACAGCTTGATGAATGACGCGCCTTCTTCCCGGTTCGCGGGAACGCTCAAAACTTCGCTGAGTGAAATTTTCGGCAGCGCCCAGAACAGCAGGCCGACGGCAACAATTAGCAACAGCGGTGCAGCCAGTGCTTCGAGGTGCTTGATGGATTCTGAACCGCGCAGCACCACGGTGATATTGGCAACCCAGAAAATAAAGAAGCCGATAACTTCGCCAGTGCCGCCGAGCGCCGCCCAGCCGTCGAACATCGCGGCGAGCATCAAATGGATGGCGAGACCGCCGAACAGCGTCTGGATACCAAACCAGCCGCAGGCGACAATCGCACGGATCAGCGAAGGTACGTTCGAGCCGATGATGCCGAATGATGCGCGTAACACGACCGGGCAGGGGATGCCGTAACGAGTACCCGGATACGCGTTCAGCGTCAGCGGAATCAGTACGATGACGTTGGCAATCAGAATCGTCCAGAGTGCCTCGCTGACGGACAGGCCGAAATAGGCCGTCAGCACGCCGCCGAGCGTGTAGGTCGGAACACAGATAGCCATGCCCACCCACAGCGATGCCACGTTCCACCGCGTCCAGGTGCGTTGTGACGCCTGCGTCGGCGCAATATCGTCGTTGTAGCGTGGGCTGTTGGCGATATCGTCGCCAACGTCCAGTTCGATATGTTCGCCAACAGTCCGAAGCTTGCTGACTGACATTCCGTCAGACATAGGGTTGCTCCTGGTTATTACTTATCGGTGAGTGGGCCGTAGGTTTCCGGACGACGGTCGCGGAAAAACTGCCACGTGTCGCGAACCTCACGCACCATGTCGAGGTCGATATCGTGGATCAGCAGTTCGTCATCGCCGTAACTCGCCTGCGCTTCAATCGCGCCGCGTGGATTGACGATGTAACTCGAGCCGTAAAACTCGCCCATGTCGTGGCTGCTTGCCCAGGGTTCTTCCTTGCCGATCCTGTTGATCGCGCCGATGAAACAACCGTTGGCCGCCGCCGATGCCGGCTGCTCGAGTTCCCAGAGGTACTTGCTGAGACCTGCAACCGTGGCCGACGGGTTAACGATGTACTCCGCGCCGTTCAGTGCCAGTGCACGCCAGCCTTCCGGGAAGTGGCGGTCATAGCAGATGTACACGCCGAGTTTGAGGTAGGCGGTTTCGAAAACCGGGTAGCCAAGATCGCCGGGTTTGAAGAAAAACTTTTCGTAAAAGCCGGGGTCGACCTGCGGGATGTGCGTCTTGCGGTACTTGCCCATGTACGAGCCGTCCGCGTCGATGACGGCGGCCGTGTTGTAGTACACGCCGGTCATGTGCTCTTCGTAGATCGGGACGACGATCACCATGCTGTGTTTCTTTGCATATTCCTGCATGAGTTTCGTCGTATAGCCGTCGGGAATTTTTTCGGCGGCGGCGTACCACTTGCGATCCTGGCTGGGGCAGAAATACGGTTGTGTAAAGACTTCCTGGAAGCACAGGACCTGCACGCCCTTGGCGCCTGCTTCCTCGATGTACGGAATGTGTGCCTCGATCATCTGATCCCGGATGGCTTCCGGCTGCATCGAGCCGTCGCCCTTGAGACTCATCTGGATCAGGCCGCATTTCACTTTTGCCATGCTTCCCCCAAGTTCTGTATTTTCAGTGTGTTACCAACACTTTTTAAGACTTACAGCATACGCTTTTTGGGGGGCATTTTCACCGCATCTGGAGTTACTTTGCCTGCGTCCAGGAGCCGTGCATCGGGTTCGGCAGGATGTACCAGCCGTGTCCCCAATAGTGGTCGGTGCCCTCAAGAGCGGCATGACGCGACGCGCGCGTTGCCGGCTCGGTGCAGGGCGCTACGGGGCTCGATCGCGTGCACTGGATGAAGTCGGAAATGTCGTCGCCGAACAACATGATGACACGATGTGTCTCGGCAATCTGCAGTCGCCGTGTCAATTTCTCTTTTCCCCAGCCAGGTTGTTCACGGGCGAGCATGACGTGGTCGGCGTCGGTAGTGAAACCGGCTTCCAAAAGAT
>JBCAZN010000157.1:0-6428 GCA_038533035.1 Pseudomonadota bacterium | reverse complement strand
AACGCGAGCAGTCGATGCCGATGTCGAGCGGCTTCCTGACGACGATGTCCTACCTGTTCCCGTGGCTTAGCGTGAAACTGCGGCCGACGCTCGAACGTAAAGGTGCAAAGGTCAAAGCAAAGCTAAAAGCCGAGCGCCGGAAAACGCAGGAATAAAAAAACGGCCCGCCGGTTGGGGCGGGCCGTCACACGTTGCTATCGCCAGGGGGGGAAGTAGGCAATAGCTAGCCAATCGTTACTTACTGCTGACGCGGGCGAGGTTTGTCTCGGCAGCATCGAAGCCCGGCTTTGCAGCGAGTGCCGCTTCGAACGCCTCCGCTGCCTGTTCCGATTCGCCAGTAAGCGCATAGAGGACGCCGCGGTTGATGGACGCTAGCGCGAAGTTTGAGCGTCCCGTGTAACCCATCGCTGTGGGTCCGCGTCGTATCCACCGGGTTCTATCTGAACGCGACGTCGATTTTTCCATGGCGGCGTCGCAGGCGCTGGCCGCTGCTTCGAGCTGCCGAGTGCGCGTGTACGCGACACAAAGAGCCAGGCTGTCGTCGAAATCGTAGTTTTCCTCCGTTCGACCGCGCGTAATCTCGGCGATTGCCGCTTCATCGGAACCTTCCAGTACCAGCCGGCCGTGAGCGTGATCCTCAAGCACCGCCATTACGTAAGGCTGTGCCTGCTTCTCAGCTGCCTGGCCAGTGCTTCCGAAGATCAGCAAGGCCAGTCCTGCTACGTAGCGTGACGCTGTTTCAGTTTTCATTTCCGTATCTCCTGAGAGTGTTGTAACGGCCAGGTGCCGTTGCGGAAACAATCTAGTTTTTTCATGTGCGTGCGACAAACGAAAAAAATACGGGCGTGAACTGAAAAAAACTCACGTGTCGACCGCAAACTGCTGTAACACCCAGGCGCGAAAATCGGCGAACGGTTTATCCTTCCTGAGGGCCTGGTCGGACCCGAAATAAAACGCTTCACCTGACTCGAGTACCTGATCGAACAGCGGCACGAAAGCGCCACTTAGCAGCGAAGTTTCAATGAGGTCAGCGGGTAACAGGGCTGCACCGAGACCTTTCTCGGCGGCACGCGCGACGGACAGGCTCGAATTAACCTTGATAACCGGACAGTTCTTCGGCAACTTCAGGCCAGAGGCCTTTTGCCAGTCGCGCCATGCGTTCGGACGGCGATTGTGCACGACCAGGGGAATGGGGTCACGAATCCGTCCGCTTACGATCGAGATGCGATCGTACAGATCGACAGTACCGACCGGCATGAGCGAGACTGCGAAGAGGCGATCCCATTCGCCTTTAGCGGGCGGATGCGAGAACAGCCGGAAGCTTGCGTCGCACGCCGCGTTATCTGCATCAACGTCTTCGCTGGTTTCTACGCTGATGCGGAAATCGGGGTGCGTCTCCAGGAAGTGACCCAGACTAGGCATGAGTAATTCGTTAGCGAATAGCGGACGCACGGCAATGCTCACTTCATCCGTTACTGAAAGTTTGCAATGCCGGCTGACAACCTCGTCAAGCTGGTCAAGTACCGGCTGCAGGTCGTCGGCAAACTGCCGGCCCGCGGCGGTAAGCTCGAGGTTCCGTGGCAGCCTGCGGAACAACGCGACACCAAACTCGGTCTCGAGTTGTTTTACCTGGTGGCTAATTGCCGATGCGGTGAGATAAAGGTCCTCAGCTGCCTGCCGGAAACTCAAGCGTCGGGCAGCCGCAGCAAACGCGCGCATGGCGCGCATCGACACGTTTCGATTCCATTCGGGCATACCGCAAGGGCGTGCACAAAATGTGCCACAGATAAACTGTTGATTCTTGTGCCTGAAGCAGCGCGTGCTGCGTCACATTAGCGCACGTCAATCGGTCAACTGCACCTTCATGATGCAGACGCAAAAGCGTTGCGAGTCAGGTTTTCCCGATCGTTGACGAGCACGCGGACGTTGTCCTCAATGCGAATGCCGCCGAACGGTCGCAGCCACGCAACGGTTTCCCAGTTGACGTGATTCTCAGCCGGCGTACCGCGCAGGTTTTCGAGCAACATGTCGATGATGTACAAACCGGGCTCGATCGTGAGCACCATATTTTCCTCAAGCACGCGCGTCAGCCGCAGGTAGGGATGGCCACTCGGCGGATCGATAGTCGTCCCGGACTCGTTTTCGAGAAAGCCGCCAACATCGTGCACCTGGATGCCAAGCAGGTGACCGAGGCCATGCGGAAAGAAAGCCGAGGTTACACCGGTTTCGAGCAGTGTTTCCGGACTGCCTTTGGCAAGTTCCACATCATTCAGCACGTCCGCGAGCTTTAGGTGGGTAGCGATATGCAGGTCGCGAAAATCAACGCCGACGGCTACCTCGGAGACAATTTCCTGCTGCATGGCATCTATGCGGTCGATGACGTCCTGGAACCGCGCGTCGCTTTTTGCATAGGTGCGTGTGATATCGGATGCATAGCCATGGACCTGGGCGCCTGCATCGATCAGGAAGGAACGTATCTCGCGCGGCGCTTCGCGGTCGAGGTCGGTGTAATGCAGCACCGCGCCGTGTTCGTTAAGAGCGATGATATTACTGTACGGCAGTTCCGGATCGGTCTGGCTGACGGCTTTTCCGTAGGCACGATGAATTTCGAACTCTGAGGCACCGCCATGGAACGCCGCTTCGGCCGCACGGTGACCGGCGGCGCCGCGCGCCGAAGACAAACGCATTACGGCAATTTCATAGTCCGTTTTGTTGCCTCGGGCATAGTGCAGAATGTTGACCGCGGTCGTCGGATTGATGCGTTCAATGCCGAACGCATGCGCGTCGTCGATGAGTTCGCCAATAACAATGCACTTTTCACGGTCTTCGGGAAGGTGTGCAGGTACGTCGTCGGTCGAATGCACAATCCGAATGTCGAACTGCGACGGCCAGTAGCCATCTGGCGTTCCCGGAACAACATGCCAGTAGTCTTTCGGCTGGTAATAGATCAGCACCGGTTTTTCGCCCGGTGTGTAGACGATGTAGGAAAACGGTAGCGTTGTCAGCGGCGCCCACGCCACGAAATGGGGGTTCGGCTTGTAGGGCATCTGGTAGTCATCGAGAAACGCGTACCGTGGGTTTCCGGAATAGATTACCGCGTGAGTGGCGCCGGCCTGTTCCAGCGCGTGATCATAATGCGTTTTCAGTGTTTCGAGGTGCGCAACGTAAAGAGGGCCTAACGCTGTGTTGCTTGTTGTGTAGTCGTTGCTCATCCGGGAATCATACCTTGTTGCCGCAGCCCCCGGCGAGTGCCATCATAACCGCCCCGCCAGACTGCGGAGCGCAGGATGAAACGAATACTATGCTTGCTTGGATTGGGTTTTTTGTTGATTGAGGGGACTGCTGTGGCTGAGGCTGAACCGGGCTATGACCGCGTCGCGGGACGCGTACACGCGTCGCGTTCGGAAGTCATTGCGCCGCATGGCATGGCCGCAACGAGCCAACCGCTCGCGACCCAGATCGCACTCGATATTCTGAAACAGGGTGGCAGCGCGGTCGATGCGGCGATTGCCGCGAACGCCGCGCTCGGACTCATGGAGCCGACCGGTTGTGGTATTGGCGGTGACCTGTTCGCCATCGTCTGGGACGCTGAGAAAAAAGAGCTCACCGGTCTCAACGCGTCTGGTCGTGCACCGCAGGCAATGACCCTTGAATACTTTCGCGAGAACGGTATCGATGCGATTCCACCTTTCGGTCCGTTGCCGGTCAGTGTTCCCGGCGCCGTTGATGGCTGGTTCGAATTGCACGGCCGCTATGGCCGCCTGCCGATGCAGGCTATCCTGGCGCCGTCCATTCAATATGCCCGCGACGGATTTCCGGTCTCGGAAGTGATCGCGCACTACTTCAAGAGCAACAAACGTCGCATCGGCGACTACCCGGGATTCGCGGAAACGTTCATGCCGAACGGCGATGTGCCGCAGAAAGGCGAGATGTTTCGCAATCCGCGCCTCGCCAACACCTACGAATTGATCGCCAACAAAGGTCGCGACGAGTTTTACAAAGGTTCGATTGCGAAGACGATCGATGCGCATATGGCGGAGCACGGCGGGCTGCTGAACTACGATGACATGGCCGCGCACACGTCGGATTGGGTAACACCGGTATCGACCAATTACCGCGGCTGGGACGTCTACGAGTTGCCACCCAACGGGCAAGGCATCGCTGCGCTGCAAATTTTGAACGTGCTCGAGGGTTACGACCTCGCATCCATGGGCTTCGGCAGTGCGGACTATATTCACACATTTGTCGAGGCCAAAAAGCTGGCGTTCGAGGACCGGGCGAAGTTCTACGCCGACATGGATTTTGTCGACGTACCGGTCGAGATGCTGATCTCCAAGGAATACGCCGCCAAACGCCGTGCGCTGATCGATCCCGGCAAAGCGTCGCTGTCGCTGCCGGCCGGCGATACAAAGCTCGAGCATGGCGACACGATCTACCTGACGGTCGCCGACAAGGACGGCAACATGGTGTCGCTGATCCAAAGTAACTATCGCGGCATGGGCTCTGGCGTCATTCCAGGCGAACTCGGCTTCGTGCTGCAGGATCGTGCCGAGTTGTTTGCACTTGATGAGGATCACGCCAATGTCGTCGCCGGCGGCAAGCGTCCATTCCACACGATTATTCCCGCGTTCGTTATGCAAGACGGTAAACCGCTCATCAGCTTTGGACTGATGGGCGGTGCGATGCAGCCGCAGGGGCATGCGCAGGTGATCGTCAACATGCTCGACTTCGGTATGAATCTGCAGGAAGCGGGTGACGCGGCACGGATCAATCACGTGGGCTCGTCATCGCCAACGGGAGAGGTCATGGAGGATGGTGGTGTCGTGCACCTCGAGAGCACATTTTCCGCGGCAGTACGCGCCGAGCTGGAAGCTCGCGGGCATGTGCTTGGACCGAGTAATGGTGGCTTCGGTGGCTACCAGGCAATCATGCGCGACGCTGAAGAAGGCGTGTATTATGGCGCGTCGGAAGTACGTAAAGACGGGCAAGCCGCGGGCTATTGATTGCATGAGTGAAGAAACTTACCTGACCGGAATAACAACGACCGGTACGCCGCATATCGGCAATTACGTGGGTGCAATCCGGCCCGGCATCGAGGCGAGCAAAGACCTCAACACGCAGCACTTCTATTTTCTTGCCGACTACCATTCTCTCGCGAAGAGCGAGGACCCGGACAAGATTGCGCAGTCAACGCTCGAAATTGCGGCCGCATGGCTCGCACTTGGGCTCGATACGGAACACGCGTATTTCTACCGGCAGTCAGATATCCCCGAGATTCCGGAACTGACCTGGATTTTGCATGGCATGACCGCCAAAGGGCTCATGAACCGCGCACACTCGTACAAGGCGTCGGTGCAGGCCAATGTTGATGGCGGTAACAAGGACCCGGACAAGGGCGTCATGATGGCGCTCTACAGTTACCCGATCCTGATGGCCGCCGACATCCTGATGTTCAAGTCGACACACGTGCCGGTCGGTCAGGACCAGAAACAGCATGTCGAAATGGCGCGCGATATTGCGCAGCGCTTCAACCACAACTACGGCGAGACTTTCGTACTGCCAAATGCGGTTATCGGAGAGGATACGGCGGTGTTGAAGGGCCTCGACGGACGCAAGATGTCGAAGAGCTACAACAACACCATTCCGATTTTCGCGCCGGAGAAAAAGCTGCGCAAATTGATTATGAAAATCAAGACCAACAGCCTCGAACCCGGCGAGCCGAAAGATATCAATGACAGCACGCTTTACGATATCTACAAAGCGTTTGCGACGCCCGCAGAAACCGCTGCTGTTGCCCAACAGTACGAGGAAGGCATCGCGTGGGGTGCCATGAAACAGCAACTGTTTGAGTACATTAACGATCATATCGGTCCCGCGCGTGAGGAGTATGAACGCCTGCTGTCCGATCCGGCGGTTGTCGAGACTGCGCTGCAAAAGGGCGCAGAAAAAGCGCGGGAAATTTCGGCGCCTTATCTCGAGCAGATTCGCGACGCGATAGGCATTCGCCGCCTGGGGTAGATAATGGCCGACCTGAATCCTTACCAGTCACCCGATGCCGAAGTCACTACCGACATGGCCGTCGGCACCGGAGGGCGGGTCTACAAGAGCTGGCATGTCGGATTGGCAACGTTCCTTGGCACGCCGCTGGCCGGCTTCTGGCTGATGGGCACAAACTACGCGGCGCTCGGCCAGCCCGGCAAACGCGGTACGATGATGTGGTCGGGCATTGGTACGACAGTTGCCGTCATAGCGCTCGCACTCGTGTTGCCCGAAAACTTCCCGTCAATGCCTATTAACATCGCGGTCGTCGCCGCGATGGTCGCCCTGTGTAATGCGTTGCAGGGCGAGGTATTAAAGGCGTATGTCGAGAACAAGATTTTCTGGTACTCGGGGTGGCGGGCCGCAGGCGTTGGTTTGCTGTTCCTGTT
>JBCAZN010000156.1:0-6430 GCA_038533035.1 Pseudomonadota bacterium | reverse complement strand
TGCTCAACGTCCAGGTAAATCCTGCCCGTCGATTCGTCCCAGTAAAGATCGAAAAAGCCGTCTATTTTTGTGAGTTTGCCGAGATCGAGCGGCTCAGCTGCCGTGGCAGCAACGGACATGTATACAGCGAACAACGTCGCGAGCAAGCGGCGTGCAAACATGAAATCCCCCTCAGATTCGAGGGCGCTACTATAACCCGATTAGATGGCTGGTGACGTTCCGGGGTTAGCCTGCGCTTACCTGGCGACCCGTAATGCGGCCGGCAATGATTCCACCGACGAGCAGCACAATGCCAATCGCAAACAGGTATTCCGGGTAGCTGCGCGTGATACCGCAGTAGTACACACCGCTGATCACGACAACCTGGAATACATTCATCGCTTTGCTGTCGCGAAGCTTCGCTTTCGGAAAACGAACACGCGAGATCATGAACAGTGCCAGCACGAACATCATTACGGGCAGGTACAGGTGCAGCGGCAGAGATACGGCGATGTCGCCGTTGTGAATCAGCACCAGGATAAATGACGCGACCAGACCGCTGCCAGCTGCCGTAATCGGCACGCCTGTAAACCAGCCGTCACTGGTCTCTTCGGTCGCCACATTAAAGCGCGCCAGGCGCATCGCGCCGGCCAGGACAAACACGGCGATTGCCGCGAGCAGAACGTAATACTGACCAGACTCGTACTCGATATCGCCAATCTGGAGCCCGGCGTTGAGAACCAGCACGGCCGGCGCGACACCGAAGGAGACCAGATCGGCCATGGAATCAAATTCAGCACCGAAGCTCGAGGTCGCTTTGAGCAAACGCGCGGAAACCCCGTCGAGGACGTCGAGCAGTCCGCACCACACGATCAACCAGCCGGCCAGCTCGAGGTCGCCGAGTTGCGTCGTCACGATGGACGCAACGCCAAGCAACAGGCTCAGCGCCGTGAAGCTGTTTGGAATCGTGTAGCGAAGTCTGTTCAACAGTGTCCCCTTTTCGACGATTATCGCAGACACGCCGGCGGAAAGGACCAAAAAATACAGGAACTGAGGCCGCATTTTCGGTCTAATTAGCGATTGATTCTTTGGGGGATGACCATGCTTGGAAAACTGCTGCCGCTGATCGCGGTCGTTTTGCTGTGGGGACCGGCGATCGCTGACGACCAAACCAGCGACCCGCAGGCGACCTGGGACCTGACGGACCTGTTCCCGACTGAAGAAGCGTGGAACCAGGCGCGCGAAGAGGTACTCGCCGAGTTTGAAAAAATCGACGCCAGGCGCGGCACCCTTACCGACAGTGCTGACTCGTTATACGAAGCGTATCGTCACGTCTCCGATACGCTTAGAAAAGGCGGCCGGGTTTTTGTTTACGCATCGCTAAAGGGTGACGAAGACTTGCGCGATGCATCCGGGCAGGAACGCTTGCAGCTTGCGCGAATCATGTTCGCGCGTTTCGGCGAAGCGACGGCCTGGATGCAGCCGGAGCTGATCGCGGCCGGTCGCGAAGTGATCGAGTCCTACGTCAAAGAAGATCCGCGACTGGCTCCGTTCGCGTTCCAGATCGACAACGCACTGCGCAACGCGCCGCACACGCTGAGCCCGGAAACTGAACAAACACTGTCCTATTTCTCACAAAGCTTTGGCGCGCCGAGTCAGACCTACAGCCTGCTCGCGAACTCGGACATTCCCTGGCCGACGGTGACGCTATCGACGGGTGAAGAAGTCACGATCGACTCGCAGGGCTACGGCCTTGCACGTGGCAGCCTTAATCGTGATGACCGCAAGCTCGCGTTCGACACGTTCTGGAGCAAGTGGGCCGAGTACCGCAACTCGGTCGGCATGGTCATGAACTCGCACCTGCAAACGCAGGTAGCACTCGCGAAAGCACGCAACTATGACAGCGTGCTGCAACGGGAGCTCTTTTCCGACAACCTGCCGCCCGAGATATACCGAACGCTGGTGGCCGAGGTAAACAAGTCGCTGCCGACGCTACACCGCTACTTCAAGCTGCGTGCCCGCATGCTGGGTGTCGAGCAAATGCACTATTACGACATATACCCACCGATCGTTGCGCTCGACAAGAAATTTGATCTCGAAACCAGCAAGCGCATCACGCTCGACGCGATGCAGGTGCTCGGCGACGACTGGGTGACCATGCAGAAGGCCGCCATGGAAGACCGCTGGATGCACGTCTATCCACAGCGCGGCAAACGTTCGGGCGCCTACATGTCCGGTTTCGCTTACGACGTACATCCGTACGTACTGCTCAATCACAATGACGACTACAGCTCGCTGTCGACGTTTGCTCACGAGTGGGGCCACGCGATGCACACGGTGTACGCGAAGCAGGAACAACCGTTTGAAACGGCCGGCTACGCGACGTTTATCGCCGAAATTCCGTCAACGTCGCTCGAATTGATTCTGCAGGATTACATGACACGCAATGCGGAATCGACCGACGAAAAACTCTATTACCTCGGCGAGGCGCTCGAAGGGCTGCGCGGCACATTCTTCCGCCAGACGATGTTCGCGGAATTTGAACTGGCGATGTACGAGGCCGCCGAGCGCGGTGACGCACTCTCAGGCGATAGCATCACCAATATGTACGGCGAGATTCTGCGTCGCTACCACGGCCATGATGAAGGTGTGGTAATGATCGACGAGCTGTACCACAACGAGTGGATGTTCATTCCGCACTTCTACTTCAACATGTACGTATTCCAGTACGCGACATCGCAAACGGCGGGTACCGCGCTCTATGACAAGATCGTCAAGGAAGGTGAAGCGGGTGTTGAGAACTACAAGAACCTGCTGCGCGCCGGCGGCTCGGACTACCCTTACAAACTGCTGAAAAACGCAGGCGTCGATCTGGCAACGCCGGAACCGTATGAGGCGCTGATTGAGAAGATGAACGCCATCATGGACGAGATGGAACGGCTACTCGACGAGCGCGAGTCACAGAACTAGTTGGCCTGCGCGAGCAACAAGTCCTTGAGTTCGTCGTATTCATTGTAGTTCGCGAATTCGAGCGGCGACATGCCGTCAATTTCGAAGTCGAGTGATGCACCATTCTCCAGGAGCGCGCTGGTGACAGTGACGTTTGAACCGTACGAGACTGCATACTCAATCGGTGTCATTCCTGAACTATCACGCTTGGTCAGATCCGCGCCAGCCTCGATCAGCGCAACGGCCACGTCGTCTTCGTCCCAGTACAACGCCAGCGACAGCGCTGTATCACCGTCTGCATCCTGTAAGTTGATGTCGGCACCGCGATCGAGGAAGGTTTCGACCTCATCCGCGTCCAGTTCGAGATTGACCATCTGCTGGTACAAGCTCTTTTCGCCGTACGCATCTGGCACAGCATCGTGTCCAACAGCGATTATTGCAGCGAGGATCACGTACGACACTGCCGTCTTCAGGCCGTTCCACGCTTTGCGGACGTAGCGGCCACCGATAGTCCAGCGCGTCACCGTTGGCGGTGACGCCGCGCGACGCACGAGGGTGAATGCGCTGCCAACTGCCCATAGGCCGCCGACGATGATCGCCGGCCAGCGAAACTTGTCGATAAATAGATAGGTTGCGAAGCCACTCAGGATGAGGCTTAACAGCGGACTCAGTGATGCGCCGAAAGCGGATTGTTTGACCTCACTCTTTTGAAGTTCGCCCGGCAAGACACTGTCCAGCGCATCTACGAAGCGCTGCTTGCTTTCGACATCTTCGAAAAAGACAGACTTTTCTTCGACGTCTTTTTTGGCTCTGTAGTGAATGTCGACGTCGGTGTCAGTGCTGCGGCTCGTTATACGCTGAATCTGGCTATACGGAATAGACAGAATATCGTCAGTACCGAGCACCTCAAGCGGGCTGCGATTTGCGCTCAGTTGCTGCTCAACTTGATCGCAATGTTCCTCGTCGCAGGAACCAATCACAATAGCGGTATCCGTTACGACAACAACGTTGCTCGATTCCGAGCTTCGGTCAATCCAGAACATGGCGTTCTCCAAGTCAAACCAACGCGCAACGCGGCCGGCGGGAAACCGGGGTTGACTCTAGTAAATTGATGATTTAATTCAAGTACCTGATTCACAGTTTCGAAGTAACGAGCGATTCCAGCACGACATGCAAACCTTCATCAAGAGAAACTTCCGATGGATCGCCGGTGGCTTCGCATTGACGTTTTTCTCAAGCTTCGGGCAGACCTATTTCATTTCTGCCTCGATAGCCGAATGGCAAGCGGCGTTCGACCTTAGTCACGGAGAGTTTGGCCGGCTCTATATGTACGCCACGCTCGGCAGCGCCGCTTGCCTGCCCTTCCTTGGCCGACTGGTTGACCATGTTCCGGCGCACAGAATGATCGCGTTTGTTGTGCCGGTGCTTGCCGGCGCCACCTTGCTCGCCGGGTTCACTACCTCGCTGGTGCTGCTGGTCTTCGCAATCTTCCTGCTGCGCCTGTTAGGTCAGGGCATGATGACGCACATGGCGCTGACGGCGACCGGCCGTTGGTTTCACGCCGAGCGCGGGAGAGCCATTTCACTGGTCGTACTGGGCCACCAGGGCGGTGAAGCCTCAATACCCATCGCGTTTTCGGCCATCACCCTGGCCTACGGGGTGCAGGCAGGATGGTCCGCTTCTGCGCTGGTTCTGCTGGTCGTTGGCCTGCCGTTTTGCTATTGGGCCTACCGCGTGCCACGCGAACCGCATTCACCAGGCGAGAAGACGGACAAGCCTCTGCATCATGTCCATAGCTGGACGCGACGCGAAGTGATGCGCGATCCGGTGTTCTGGGTTTTGCTCACCGGTGTGCTTGCGCCTGGATTTATTGGCACAACAATTTTCTATCACCAGGACTACATGACGACCTTGAACGATTGGCCGCCACAGCTCTTCGCAACCTCCCTGGTCGTGCTGGCATCGACGACCGTGATTATCGCCTTGCTCACCGGTTGGGCAATAGATCGATTCGGCGCCGTCTCCATCTTGCCGTTCTTTCTATTGCCGTTGTCGGCCTCATGCCTCGTGCTCTCGCTTGGCGGGCCACCCATCGTGCTGTACCTGGTGATGTTGTTGCTGGGGATCAGCTATGGAGTAACGTCAACGTTGTTCGGTTCACTTTGGCCAGGCATCTATGGAACGGTGCACCTCGGCTCGATCCGCGCCGTTACGGTGTCGGCGTCCGTCATTGCCACTGCAGCAGGGCCCGGGCTTACTGGCACACTGATCGATCAGGGGATCACGTTACCAAGACAGATGCTTTACCTCGGTATTTACTGTCTTCTCGCAACCATTGCACTGAGCGGCGCAGCCTTCTTATTGCGACGGCGTTCGGCCAAGTGAATCGTCTATAACTCTCTGTTCCGTTCTCTCAGCTTGCGCCGGGTGTGCTTGTCAGGACGTCCGTCGGTCCTCGGCGTGAGCATTCGATCCTGTTTCAATGCCGCAATGTGTCGTTCGCGTTCACGAACCGTTTCTTCGTCTTCGCGATAGCAGGTTCTGGCTTCTGCTGCCGGACCGCGTCGAGCTGGGATCTGCAGTACTTCAAGCGAGTAGGAAAGTTGCTCGCGAACCAGGTCAATTCGATCGCCGCGTTTGACGCGACTACCCGGCGTTGCTCGGTCGTCATTGATTTTTACGTGCCCGCCAGACACCGCAGCTGTTGCGCGGCCTCGAGTCTTGTAAAAGCGGCTGTAGTAAAGCCACCGGTCAATGCGAAGAGAATCAGAAGATTGAGACATTTAGTAATGACCGCGCGTGCCCGAAGGCGTGCGACCAACCTCGAGCTCCATATCGACGCGATGCATGCCGGGACCCCATCCATCCTCGGTTCGGATTAACTCTTTCGCACCAAACTTTGCGAAAAAGGATGCCGACTTGTGGCTTGCCGCAATGCCAACCTTGGATGCGCCTTTCTCCCTCGCAGATACAATGATGCGATCCATGATGGTCTGCCCGATACCGGCACCCTGTAACTGCGGGTCCAGCATGATCCAGTTGAGGCGATGTTCGTTGTCGTCGTTGAACATCAACCCGAATGCGCCCGCGACTTTTCCATCGACCTCGCATACTTCGTAGCCGGCATAACCTGCGTCGAGAAAGCTCGCGTAGTCGTCACGCTCGTTGGCGGCGAAGAACTCGGGGCAATTCGCGTCGAAGATCGCGAGGCAGGCGTCTCTATCCGTACTCGCGTACGCCCTGAACACCGCTATTCAACGATCCGCGCTGCCGTGACAGTGACCGGGCAACCGGCTTCCTGCGACCAGGGTCCAAGGCCCGTGTTTACACTCGCGACCTGCCCGGGTCCGATAATCCCCCTGACGGCGAAGCGCCTGCCCGTACGGCCGCTCGCATCGTTGTAGGTCACCGTCACCTGTACGCCCGTGATATCGAGCTTCGTATCGTTACGTACTGACGCCACGAGATTGCCACTCGCGAGGCTGTTCAGCCGACGCGAGTG
>JBCAZN010000155.1:0-6444 GCA_038533035.1 Pseudomonadota bacterium | reverse complement strand
CCGGCAAGTTCGCTTCGCGGCCAATGTTGATGATCTCGTCAATTGCCTCCCAAAAATACTTGTCTTCGCTGCGGATGTGGCTGATGTAGTGACCGCCGGCGGCGGCTGCGACTTTCGCCAATGCGATCACTTCATCGGGCGTAGAAAATGAGCCCGGGTCGTATTCCAGCCCGGACGAAAGCCCGAGAGCACCTGCGCCTAGCTCAGCCCGCAGCATTTCGACCATTTTGGCGAGCTCATCGGCCGTAGCAGGGCGCATATAGTCTTCGCCCATGATCTCACCCCGAATCGTCCCAAAGCCGGCGAACGAGGCGACGTTGATAGCGGCCGGCGTTTTCTCGAGCGCATCAAAATAATCTGCGAGCGGGTACATGTGGCCGCCGTCCATACCGCCGGCAATCGTCGTGACGCCCTGGCTCACCGTTGCGAGTGCATCGGGGATCTCGAGCAGGTTGTATTCGTGGTGGCTGTGAACGTCGATGAAGCCGGGGGAGAGCACGAGGCCCTTCGCATCGACAACGACGTCGTCTGATTGGGGTTTGACCTCGCCAACGGTGACAATGCGGTCGCCGACAATGCGCACGCTCACAATCCCAGATGGGCTGCCGCTGCCATCGACAACGCGAGCGTTCGAAATGATCGTGCCTGCTGGTCCCCTGTCGATCGAGCAGGAGAGAGCCGTCGAGACGGCCGCGACAATGACCGCAATGGTTCGAAGGATTTTCATACCCCACTGTCAGGGTGACAGGCATCGCTGTCAATCACTGGCCTATAGCCGAGTAAATTGACAGCGCTGTCATTATCTGTTCGAATGAGCGCGAGTTTGCAATCCCAAACTCACATGTGCGCCTGCCTGGCTTTTCTGCCGCCGCTCGCGACGATCTTTGCCAGGGGGCAACATGCTGTTTTACAAGAAAAATAAATTCGGGCTGCTGTGCGCGGCACTATTCCTGCTCAGCGGCTGCGGTGGCGGCAGTGGTGGTGGTGGAAATTCGAGTCCGCCGCCGGCCGCCGATCGTACGCCGCCGGTCATCACGATCGCCGGATCACCCACGGTGAATCACGAGCAGGGCACGAACTATACGGACCAGGGCGCGACCGCATCCGACGCGGTTGACGGTTCGGTCACCGTGACCACATCCGGGAGCGTTGGCACGGACGCAGGTACTTACACGATTACCTACACGGCGACCGATAGCGCCGGAAATTCGTCAACGGCGACGCGCACCGTCATCGTTGCAGATACCACGGCACCGGCCATCACGATGATGGGGCCGGCTTCAATGACGATTGAGGAAGGAACCCCGTTCACGGACCCGGGCGTGACTGCAATGGATACGGTTGATGGCAGTATCACCGTCGTGACGAGCGGTTCAGTCGGGACAGCACCCGGAACCTATGAGCTTACCTATACCGCGACGGACGCTGCCGGGAACGAATCAACGGCGATGCGTACCGTGATTGTTGAAGCATCAGGCGGAAACGGACCCGCCGATCTCATCGTATTCAATAACGGTACGGTAGACCCGATTTGGGATAGAGGCATTAACGCATTCGATGAGGCAATCGGTTTCGGCGAGTGCAATAACGACGACGGTGCTGCGTGCCCGAGCATTGGCTGGGCCATCGTTAACGACGCCGAGCGTGGCGACGTGCTCGAGATAACGCACACAGCGGACGGCAATCTTGCCGGCGTTTTTATCGCCGTGAATGCACCGCGCGATGTGTCCGAGTTTGCCAATGGCAGTGTTTCGTTTGACGTCAGTGTTGTCAGCGGTGACAGCAACATAACCATGAAGCTGGATTGTGTGTTTCCGTGCACATCCGGTGACCAGAATCTCGGCAGCAAAGGCGCAGCAGGTTGGGAAACTGTCGAAGTTTCGTTCGCGACGTTGGCTGCAGGTGGCCTCGATCTCACGAATGTGAACACGGGCATTGTTATCTGGGCAACCAACGCGACCAGCACGGTATTTCGCATCGACAACGTGCGCTTCACCGGCTCTGACGGCAGCGGCAATCCGCCGTTCACTGACTACACGATCGCCAACTACGGTGCAGGCAGCATTTCCGACACGATCAATCCGGGCAGCTACCGTTGCGTCGTGGATTTCGGCAACTGGATTTACAATGCCGGCGTCGTCGAGCCCGCAATCGATTCCTGCAACTCGGCAACCGGAATTCCGACCGGTACACCAACGCCGCGGCTTCCGCAGCTAACCGGCGCGGCCGCCACCGGTATGACGCCGAGCCACAAATGGTGGGGCTCGATACCCTTCCTGGGCGAAATGACGATCGGCGATCCGAATGACGCGGCTTACATCACGCCGGACCCGATTACTGCCAGGGTCACCGAAAGGGGCTTCCGTGCGATGGGTATTCCGCCGGGGCTCAGTGCGAATAACTCCGGTTTTCTGTATACGATTCCTGACCCGTTCAGCGAGGTATTCGACGGCATCGCCATAGGCAACACCAGCTTCGCTGCGATGGAGGCCTATTTAAAGGACCACAGTGACGGCTCTGTCACCGTTGAGTGGCAAAGTGCGGGCCAGCCAGTGATGGAAGCGACGTTTGTACATGGCTCGCCGTATGTGTACGTAAAAGCCTTCCAGGGCGAAATTGTCATACGCACGTTGCGTGTCGATGGCGGCGAAAAAGGCACTTTCTACGAGCAAGGCAACAGCCTGGGCGTCTGGACGAATGTTGCCGGAAGCTTCAATAACTACCTCGTGACCGGTGAAGGCACCACGACGTTCAGCAACATTGCCGGCAATGAGATTACCGTCAGTAATGCCGCGAACGAAGCGACGCTGACCTGGCTACCGCAGATCGGCAGCGTGCCGGCCGATGCGCTGACGGCTTTCTTCGAAGCCAAAGCGCGCGACATCGTTGCCGCTGTCGATATCGACTACACCGTTGATCGATCGGACAACAGCGTGACAGTCAGCCACACGTATCGCGATGCGCTCGGTACGCCCATCGAGACTATTACGGGTATGCATCCGCTGCACTGGAAGAACAGCGCGCAGGCAACCTCGGGCTACCAGGCACGAAGCGCGCGCGGCGTCATCAAGTTCGCGCAGACGATGTCATTTGACTACCAATTGCCGTCGGTTGGCGTCCTGCCAACATTGCCATCGATCGCAGGTACGTTTGATCAAACCACGCTCGAGAACTTTGTCAGCGACTTCATCGCACAAGGGGCCGGCGCATGGAACAACCGTACCGACACCTATTGGTCCGGCAAGAACTACAGCAAAGTGGCAGAGGTCATTGCGATTGCCGACTCGATCGGCATGGACGCTGAAGCAACGCAGTTACTCAACTGGTTGAAGGGCGAACTGGCCGATTGGTTTACGGCCGAGACCGGCGGCAATCTCGATATCTTCAAGTACTTCGTCTACGACGACGAATGGAACACCTTGCTGGGTCTCGAAGAGTCTTTTTCATCGCATCAGAATCTGAACGATCACCATTTCCATTATGGCTACTTCGTTCGCGCCGCCGCTGAGATATGCCGGATGGACATTACCTGGTGCGGTGCCGACCAGTACGGTCCGATGGTCGAATTGCTGATTCGCGACTATGCGGGCGACGCCGATGACCCGATGTTCCCCTACTTGAGAAACTTTGATCCGGCGAACGGCTTCTCGTGGGCGTCGGGCAGTGTCAATTTCGCGCGCGGCAACAACAACGAATCGACCTCAGAAGCGGCAAATGCCTACGGCGCCATTATCCTTTACGGGCTGATAACGGGCCGCAACGATCTCGTCGAGAAAGGCATGTACCTGCACGCGTCGACAGCTGCGGCTTACTGGGAGTACTGGAACAATATCGACGGCTACAACAATGTCGGGCCAGACGAAGATAACTTCCCGCCGGGCTACGGAAGAATCACGACGTCCATTATCTGGGGTGACGGCTCCGCCTTTGCCACCTGGTTCAGCGGCGCGTTTGCGCACATCCTGGGCATCCAGGGACTGCCCACCAACGGTCTGATTCTGCACGTTGGCCAGCATGCGGCATACATGAGCGACTATGTGACGCTGGGTCTGAGTGAGTCTTCAAACGTGATGCCGTCCGGTCTGCCGGCCGATCAGTGGCGGGACATCTGGTGGAACCTCTGGGCGATGACCAACGCCGATGCCTCGATTGCCGACTACAATACCGTGACCGACTACACGCCCGAGGCAGGTGAGTCAAAAGCGCACACGTATCACTGGATTCACACGTTCCAGAACCTCGGGCAGATGACCACCGGAACCGGAGCACTGACGGCGGATTATCCAGCCGCAGTCGCGTTCAATAACAACGGTGTCACGAGCTACGTCGTGTATAACTTTGGCAGCCAGATGCTGACCGTTACGTATAGTGACGGCCAGGTCGTGACTGCAACTCCCGGTGGATTCACAGTCGTAACGAACTAGTGCGGTGAAGCGATGGACAGGATAGCAATCGGCATTTTTGTTACTTCGATTAGCCTGACAATCGCAGCGTGTCAGTCCGAAAATCCGCTGCCCGAGCCGCCGGAAGCAATGCCCGACCTGACTTGGGCAGTCAATGTCGGCGGCGATGCCTACACCGGTGTGGACGGCACGACCTATGCCGCTGATGAATTCATCGCCGGCGGCGTTGTCGGGTCGATGGAACAAGTGAAAGGTTCACAGGACCCGGCGCTTTATCGGTCGTATCGAATCGGCGATATCGAAGTAGCACGTCCGATTCCGAACGGCGTCTACGACGTGACGTTTCATTTTGCAGAGCCGACTCAGGCGAACGGTGGCGATCGCGTGTTTGACGCTGTCGCCGAAGGCGAACGCATTCTGGCGGATCTCGACATTGTGAAATTTCGGGACGGAAAGTCATTCTCCGCGTTGACCGTTACGACACCCGATGTTGTCGTAAGCGATGGCGAACTGAATATCAGTTTCTCGGCTACCGTCGGCGAGCCAACACTGAGCGGTCTTGTCGTGCGCGGCAAACACAGCAAAGCAGGCACGTGGGAGCTTGTCTGGCACGACGACTTCGACGGCGACACGCTCGACGATTCCAGGTGGAGCTACGACATCTGGCCGGCGCGCAAGGTGAACGACGAAGACCAGACTTACACCGATCGCAAAGAAAACGTTCGCGTTGAAGATGGAATGCTCGTTATCGAAGCGCACAAGGAAAAGTATGCGGGCGCCGAGTACACGTCAGGTCGCATTCATTCCGCCGGCAAAGGCGACTTTCTCTACGGCCGTTTTGAAGTTCGCGCCAAGTTACCGCGCGGGCAGGGCACCTGGGCGGCTATATGGATGCTGCCGTCCGACCCGTACAAATATTCAACCACGTGTGAGCCAGGCGAAGACTGGCAGGGCAGCGCAACCTGTGATGCCTGGCCAAACTCGGGTGAGATCGACATCATGGAGCATGTCGGTTACCAGATGGGTCACGTGCACGGGACCGTGCACAACAAAGCCTACTACTGGGTTAACTGGGAGCAGCGCAAGGGGCGCGTTTTGCTCGACGATGTCGACAGCGCGTTTCACGTGTACGCGCTGGAATGGTCACCCGAGCGAATCGACATCTTTGTCGACGACGTGCACTACTTCACGTACGTCAATGAGGGTACCGGCTGGAAAGCCTGGCCCTACGATCATCCGTACAACCTGATACTCAACCTGGCAGTCGGCGGCGCCTGGGGTCGTGCCGGTGGTCCGATAGACGACACCGTTTTCCCACAGCGGATGCTCGTCGACTACGCTCGCGTGTACGAGCTTCGCGAGTAACGAGGTTACCTGCCCACCAAACTGGCGCTCCGCCGTTTAGTTCTAGGCGGAGCTTCGGGATGCAGCCAGCTCTTTTTCCATCGTCGTGATCGTGTTCGAATCGATCTTGTAGAAGAAGATCGCCATCGCGCCAGCGATGGCAAGCGCTGCCGGCATGATGCTGAACAGGAAGCGAATGCCCATCATGGACTCGGCCGTCTGGGCCTCATTGGCCACAAAGCCGAACCAGCCGAGAATGATGCCGGTCAGGCCGGCACCCACGGCGAGGCCGAGCTTCTGTGCAAACTGCAGGCTGGAGAACGTCAGTGCGGTGATGCGGCGTCCGGTCTTCCACTCACAGTAGTCTGCGGTATCGGTGTACATCGCCCATACGAGCGGCGGCGTGGGTCCGATCAGCAGTGCACCGATGCAGTTGATCGTGATCATAAGGCCGTAGTTGTCGGCCGGCGTAACGAAGAACAGGCCCATTGAAACGGCGTTCAGGATCGTTAGCGTAATTAGTAACGTACGTTTTTCGAAGTATTTGCAAAGTGTCGTTGTGAGCGCGATACCGATCAGCATCGCGATTAGACCCGATGACATGAAAACAGAAACTTTGCTGAAATTAAGACCGAGCGCTGAAAATAGTACTGCGTCGTGTTCACCAACATAGTATTTGAAGTAATACATAATCGTG
>JBCAZN010000154.1:0-6472 GCA_038533035.1 Pseudomonadota bacterium | reverse complement strand
GTCGCGGCCGTCGACCAGGCCATCGCCGATGGTATTGTCGATGTGCTGAATCACTCGATCGGGTCGCCTTCGGGCAGCCCGTGGAATTCTTCGCAGGCGCAGGCTTTCCTCGCGGCCCGGGCGGCCGGAATATTCGTTGCGAATTCCGCCGGTAACAGCGGACCGGGAGCCGGTTCCGCTGAAGCGGCTGGTAACGCGCCGTGGGTCGCCGGCGTTGCTGCGACGACGCACGATCGCGCCTTCCCGACCAAGCTGCTCGCCAACATGAGCGGTGGCACCGCGCCGCCGGCCGACATTGTCGGCCGCTCGGCATCGGGCAGCATCACAGGCGATATCGTTTACGCCGCAAACTTTCCAACCAGCAACGGCTCGGCCAACGATACCGATCCGGCGCAATGCCTCGATCCGTTCCCGGCAGGTACATTTACGTCGAACCAGATTGTGCTTTGCGACCGCGGTGCAATCGCGCGTGTCGCAAAAGGACAGAATGTTCGTGATGGCGGCGCGGGCGGTTTTATCCTCGGTAACGTCGCCGGTGGCGCGACCAACATTGCCGACGATCCGCACGTCATTCCCGCAATCCATATTGACTCGGTAGATGCCGATGCCGTGCGCGCCTGGCTGGGCGCGGGCGCCGGTCACGCCGGTACGATTACTGCGGTCGACTCTACGATCACCGACCCGGCCGCTGGCGACATCGTGGCCGGCTTCAGCTCTCGCGGACCTTACACTGGCTTCGATATCCTCGCGCCGAACACCGCGGCTCCAGGTGTCAACATCCTGGCCGCCGGCGCCGAGCTAACGGCCGCCCAGGTCGAACTGATCGGGCAGCTTTATGCAGGCACGCCGTCAGAGTTTCCCTCCGTACCCGGCCCATTCGGTCAGATCGGTGGCACCTCAATGGCAAGCCCACACATTGCGGGCACCGCCGCCCTGATAAAACAGGCGCACCCGGACTGGACCGATGCCGAAGTTCTCTCGGCCATCATGACGACGGGCACTCCTGATCTGCTCAAAGAAGACGGCGTAACGCCGGCAGATGCTCACGATATCGGCGGTGGACGCGTACAGGTGGCGCAAGCGATCAACGCAACGCTGGTGCTTGACGAGACGGCCGCCAATTTCGAGGCCGGCAACCCCGATGTCGGCGGCGATCCGTCGTCGCTCAACGTAGCCGGTCTCGTGCAGGATGAGTGCGTCCTGTCGTGCACCTGGACACGAACGGTCAGGGCGACCGAAGCCGGTACCTGGACGACAAGCGGGGCCGATCCGTGGGTGAGTGTTTCACCCGCGTCATTCAGCCTCGCCGCCGGCGCAACCCAGGAGATTGAAATCACTGTGGATGGAGCCGGCTTACCAGCCGATACATGGTCCTTCAGCCACGCCGTACTGACACCAGGTGCCGCCGGAGCGCCAGCGTCGCGGTTGCCCATCGCGGTCGTACCCGCGTTCGGACAGCTGCCGGAGTCTGTCGACATACTGGCAACCCGTGATGCCGGCTCACTGCTGGTCACAGACGTGACCGCCGCCGCCGTGGATGGCTTCAATGTCAGAATCTTCGAACCGGCGAAAGTAGAGGGCATGAGTTATGCGTTGGCCGGCGACAGCGATAACTCCTCGCCGTACGACGACCTGTCCGACGGAGTGGCCATTGTGCTGCACGATGCCCCGGCGGGCACGCAGCGCGTGCGCTTCGAGGTATTAAGTTCGGAATCCCCGGACCTCGACCTGTTTGTCGGCGTCGTCATCGGCGGCAACCCGATATTCAACCCCGGGTTTGAGGTCTGCGTTTCAGCAACGGCAACCGCGCTCGAGTCGTGTGATCTCGACGCTGATTTCCTGCAGCTGCTGCGCGACATCATCGGCACCGAAGAGCTGAGTTTCTACGCCGTTGTCCAGAACTGGGCGCCGAGTGCGCCGGGCGCGGTGGATGCATTTGAGTTTGCCGCAACCAATGTCAGCGACATGCCGGCGACCAGTATGCGCGCCGAGGGCCCTGCCGGCAGCGTGGCACCGCTGGAACCGTTCGACGTCCGCTTCTTCTGGAACCTGCGTTCGATGACGGGCGATCGTTACCTGTCGGCGACGGAGTGGTACGGCGATGCGGCACAATCGACACTGCTCGGCAAGCTGCCGCTGCAACTGGTGCGCGGCCCCGATGACGTCATCGTGACGAGTGACGCGGCCGGACCGGTCAATGTCGGCGATCCGGTGACGGTGAGTGCGGTCATTCAGCCGAACTTCACACCCGAAGACCGGACGTACGACATTACGGTTCAGGTACCTTTCGGACTCGATATCGATCCCGCGTCGATTACCGACGGCGGCGTTCTCCAGGGCCGTAAGATCAGATGGAACGTCACGCAGGAATCGCTGCTCGGTGCAGAGGGCACCTACAACGTCAGTACCAATAGTGACGATCTGTCCTGTGATACACCGTTCGGCGGCTATGTGGACCTGCTGGCCTTCGGCATCGGGCCGGACCCAACCCTGGAAGGCGACACGTTTGCTGCAACAGCGTTCGGTGGCCAAAACCCGATCGAGTTCTACGGGCAACCGCGGACCGGTGGTATCACGTTCACCGACGACGGCTTCGCCTTCTTCAATTCGACGCCGGGGCCGTTACCGTTCATCAACCTGCCGATCCCGAGTCCGGATGACCCGAATGACATGCTGGCGCCGTTCTGGTTCGACTGGATCGTCGAGTACGATGGCGAGCGGGGAATCACACTGGCGACCGCGGGTCCGAATATCTCAATCATCGAGTGGGATGGCGTCGAACCCTGGACGCCGGATGGCACGGCACCGCCGCTGGCCGACTTCCAGCTGTTCACGTGGATGCCGGTTGACCCGAGCGGTCCGGAGTTCATCTTTGCCTTTGACAATCTCGACCCCGGCCTCGTTTCTGTACTGACCGGCGACCCGAGCATTGTCACTACCGGCGTCGAGAACCCGGACGGCACCGAGGGCACCGAGTACGCGGGCGATTACATGGACAACCTGATTGTCTGCTTCGACTACGTGGGTCCGGATACGTCGCCACGTGCGCTTTCCTTTACCGGGACGCCTAAGAAGTACGTGCACGGTCGTTCGATCAAGGTCAGGGAATTCGACCGCGTCGACAATCCGGGCAGCCGGTTGGCCCGAAGCAAGACGGAAATCGAGGTGAATGCGCTTCCGTACCGGTTCAAAGGCTTCTTCGGCCTGCATGACGGCAAAAAGATCGAGCTCGACCGGCGCAAGGTCAAAGTGGCGTTCCGCCTCTACGATCCGGTGTTCTGGTGGTGGCTGATTCGTGACGCCGATGCGACGGTCGAAGTGACCGATGCCGCCGGCAATGTCGTCTCATCAGGTGATGCGGACTTCACACGGCGTGGCTGGCGCTACGAGTTCACATGGCGGATCAAAGGTCTGGCGCCAGGTGACTACACGGTTACCGCGCACCTGGATGACGGGACGTCGCACAGCGTGATGGTCAAGCTGGTCGAAGACGACTAGTAAGGCAGGAAAACGAACGTCCGGCGCAGATCGATTGCGCCGGGCGTTTTTTTATACCCGCTTTTAGACCCGGTCCTGCGAATGGTCGCCAGGGGCTGGCGTCTCGATGGTGCCCGGCGGTTCGCAGAGAAATGCCGGCCCGCGCGGAGTGCTGTGATACTGAAATATCTCGGCGCCGACGCGCAGGCGAATCAGCACGCCCGGGGTAAGCACCATCAAGTAGCCGCGATCGGGCATTGGACAGCCAACGGCGCTGGAGCGCCAGGTGACGTGCCGTGCCTCAAGAACGTCTACGTCGCCCGGTTTCACAGTTCCACGCGCCTGGCGAGCGACGAGATCCTCCGTCGCACCGGCTACCAGTTTATCCAGTGTTGCGTCGCGCGTGCTCACTTGCTTTGACCTGTCGTCCTTCGCTCGCGGTATCGAGCCTGGCACTTTCGGATCCGTGCTGTCCTGACTGCCGCACGACACAACCGCGAAGGCGATGAGGAGTGTCAACCTTGCAGGACGAATTTGCATGGCTCAAGAGTACACCAAGGCGTTGCGCAAGCGGTATGACAAAAAGAAAATCGCAGTCATCAGCAGGTGTTCGACAATGGCAGCGGCCGCACTGAGATCATGCCGTGCATGACTAGCCGGGCGGGTACGAGGGAGCGAGAGAATTTTCTACTCTTTCATCGTATTCCAGGTGAGACCGTGCCAGCGCGGACGACAGACCATTGTCGAATGCGTCGAAGATCTCGTTTTCATTCCCTGCATTATAGATTCAGGCGGCGCAGCCTGAGCGCATTGCCGATTACCGACACCGAACTCAGGCTCATTGCTGCGGCCGCAATCATCGGGCTCAACAGCAACCCGAATACCGGGTACAGAACACCGGCCGCGATTGGGATGCCCGCCGCGTTGTAGGCGAACGCGAAGAACAGGTTCTGGCGGATGTTGCGCATGGTCTGTTGACTCAGCTCGCGCGCCTTGGCAACCCCCAGCAGGTCGCCACGCACCAGCGTTACGCCCGCGCTCTCCATTGCCACGTCGGTACCCGTACCCATCGCAATGCCGACGTTGGCCTGTGCGAGCGCCGGCGCATCGTTGATACCGTCGCCCGCCATCGCGACGATAGCGCCGCTTGCCTGTAACTCGCGGACAACGCGATTCTTGTCTTCCGGAGAAACGTCAGCATGCACTTCGTCGATACCGATTTGTCGTGCAACTGCATTCGCCGTGCCTTTGCTGTCGCCGGTTAACATGACGACCGTGAGCCCGGCGTTATGCAGCATCTCGATGGCCCGCGGCGTCGATTCCTTGATGGGGTCTGCAACGCCGATAATCCCGGCAGGCTTGTTGTCGACCGCAACGAACATGACGGTCTGGCCTTCGGCCCGATGCTTTTCGGCCGCTTCGGCCAATGACTTGTCTTCGGCGTTAAGGCGACGCATGAACTTGCCGTTGCCAATGGCGACCACCCGATCGCCGACACGTGCGCTTGCTCCCTCGCCAGTGACCGACTCGAAACCAGTCGCGGAACTTGTGTTCAATGAGCGCTTCTCTGCTGCGGCGACGATGGCCTGTGCCAGCGGATGCTCGCTGGCTTTCTCGACTGACGCGACCAGGGCCAGCAGTGACTCTTCGTCGTACTCACCGGCTGGCTCGATCATGACCAGCTCGGGGCGGCCTTCGGTCAGCGTGCCGGTTTTGTCGACCACCACCGTATCGACCTTTTCAAAAGTCTCCAATGCTTCGGCATTCTTTATAAGTATTCCGTGCTGGGCGCCCTTGCCAGTGCCGACCATGATGGACATCGGGGTGGCGAGACCGAGTGCACAGGGACAGGCGATGATCAGCACGGCAACAGCATTGACGATGGCATAGGCCATTGCGGGCTCTGGTCCCCAGATGGACCAAACTACAAAGGTGACAATAGCCGTCAGGACAACCGCCGGCACGAACCACGCCGCGACAAGATCGACCAGTTTCTGGATTGGGGCACGGCTGCGTTGTGCCTCGGCAACCATGCGCACAATCTGCGACAACAAGGTGTCGTCGCCGACCTGCGTCACTTCCATGATCAGGCTGCCGGTGCCGTTGACGGTGCCGCCAACGACGTCATTCCCGGCAGTTTTCTCGACCGGTATCGGTTCGCCGCTGATCATCGATTCGTCAACGGAGCTGTGTCCCTCGATGACTTTGCCGTCGACCGGAACCTTCTCGCCGGGTTTTACGCGCAGGCGGTCGCCGGGAGCGAGGTCGTCGAGTGATACTTCTTTTTCACTGCCGTCATCGGCAATTCTCCGGGCGGTTGGCGGAGCCAGTTCCAGCAATGTACGAATCGCACCCGACGTTCGGCTTCGCGCCTTCAGCTCGAGCACCTGGCCGAGCAATACGAGCGTCGTGATGACTGCCGCCGCCTCATAGTAGAGCGCAACTTCGCCGGCGTGATTTCGGAACGCATCGGGGAAGATTCCGGGAAATGCCGTCGCGACGAGCGAGTAGACGAACGCCACACCAACACCCAACGCGATCAGCGTGAACATATTGAGATTTAACGACTGGACCGAATGCCAACCGCGCACGAAGAAGGGCCAGCCGCCCCAGAGCACGACCGGCGTGGCCAACGCCAGCTGCCCCCACTGGCGCAATGCGACCGGCAACAGGTGCTCAAGCGGTTGGCCAGGGATCATCTCGCCCATCGCGTAGATAAACAACGGTAACGTCAACAGGGTGCTGACCCAGAAGCGCCGCGTCATGTCATCGAGTTCGGACGTATCTTCCTCCGCCCTCACCATGACAGGTTCCAGCGCCATGCCGCAGATGGGGCAACTGCCGGGCTGATCGGACTTCACCTCCGGATGCATCGGGCAGGTATAAACGGCGCTCATGCTTCGCTCCTTTCGAGGTCGTGCAGTATCGGGCAGTCGGGGCGTTTGTCGCCGTCGCAACGGTCGGCCAGGTGCTGCAGGGTATCGACCATCGTCTG
>JBCAZN010000153.1:0-6499 GCA_038533035.1 Pseudomonadota bacterium | reverse complement strand
GTCCGGCAGCCCGTCTTCCTCGGAGATGATCGGGATGTCGGACTTCGCCACCCGCTCCGCGTGGACAAAGTACTGGTTGATCGACCCGCTCGACGGGACCAAGGAGTTCGTCAACCGCAACGGCGAATTCACGGTCAACATTGCGTTGATTGACGATCACCGACCGGTGTTCGGTGTCGTACACGTTCCCGTACAGGACCAAACCTATGTCGGCTGCGAGGGTGTCGGTGCGCAACGTCGCGACGGCAACGCTGATCCCGTGAGCATCTCGGTCGCGGCTGCATCAAGCAGCCCGGTGCGGGTTGTCGGCAGTCGTTCGCACCGCGGTGCGAGTCTCGATGCTTACCTCCAGGCACTGGGCGGCTGCGAGATGATTCCGATGGGCAGCTCGCTCAAATTTTGCGTGATTGCCGAGGGCGGCGCCGACATTTACCCGCGCCTTGGACTGACCTCTGAATGGGATACCGCAGCGGCCCAGGCGGTCGTCGAACAAGCGGGTGGATCCGTCGTTACGCTGGACGGTAAGCCCATGAAATATAATACGAAAGAGGACATCCTCAACCCCCACTTTTTCGTAACAGGTCCAGCCGATCGGGACTGGTTGGCACTACTGCCCGACAGCGAGTAGCATGGGGTAATGGCCGATAAAATCGATACCGAATCGTTTAAGCAACTTGAGCGATTAAGGGAGTTGCGTGTCAGCCACCGGGACCTCGATTACCTGATCGATCGGCTCCAGGACGACCCGATGGTCGACCAGCTACGCATTCGTCGGCTCAAAAAACGCAAGCTTCTTCTGAAAGATATGATCATAACGCTTGAGAGTGAGCTAATCCCCGATCTTGATGCCTAATCGGCACCGGCCGTTCGGCGCTGCCACAGCAGGAACAATGCCGGTATCACGATAAGCGCCAGAATTGTGGCGCTGATCATGCCGCCAACCATTGGCGCCGCAATGCGTCGCATAACCTCAGACCCGGTACCGCTGCCGAACATGATGGGCAACAGCCCGCCAATCGTTGCTGCGACTGTCATCGTAATTGGCCTGACGCGCAGGACAGCGCCCTCAACCACTGCCTGCTCAATATCCTTACTGGTCAACTTGCTTGCGGTATTACGTCTGGCAATTGCCTGATTCAGGTAAACGAGCATGACGACACCAATTTCGACGGCAACGCCGGCCAGCGCGATAAATCCGACGCCAACAGCGACCGAGAGCTCGTAGTCCAACAGGTAAAGCAGCCAGAGTCCGCCAATCAGCGCCATCGGCAACGTTCCCAAAATCATCGCGACCTCGGCGAAGCGACGGAAACTCATGTAGAGCAGCAAAACAATGATTGCCAGCGTCGCGGGGGCGACCACGGACAAGCGCTCTTTCGCACGCACCATGTACTCGTATTGCCCGGACCAGTTCAGTGAATATCCAGCCGGCAGTTCGACAGATTCAGCAACGACACGTTGTGCATCTGCAACATAGGACCCAAGATCTCGACCCGAAATATCGACATAGGTCCACCCGTTTGGCCTCGCATTTTCACTTTTGATGATGGGCGGCCCATCCGCCACGCGAATATCGGCAACGTCCGCGAGCGCAACGTGCGCGCCTGTTGGTGTAACGATGGGCAACAGTCGTAGCTGCTGCACGGAGTCGCGGACCTCCTGTGGATAGCGCACGTTGACCGGGTAGCGCTCCAGTCCCTCGACGGTTTGCGTTACGTTCATTCCGCCTACAGCGGTACGCACGATGTCCTGCACATCATCAATATTCAGGCCAAATCGTGCTGCCTTGTTGCGATCGATGTCGACATCGATATAACGGCCGCCGGCCACACGCTCGGAGTACACAGAGGCCGTGCCGTCAACCGCAGGCAATACCTGCTCGAGACGGCGCCCGATGCGTTCAATCACCTGCAGGTCCGGCCCGGCAATCTTGATGCCGACGGGTGTTTTAATGCCGGTCGCCAACATGTCGATGCGTGTCTTGATCGGCATGACCCACGCGTTCGTCAGGCCTGTGTACTGCACCACCCGGTCAAGCTCGGCGCGCAGCTTCTCTGGGGTCATACCCTCTCGCCACTCCGCACGCGGCTTCAGCTGTATGACCGTCTCGATCATTGTCAGTGGTGCCGGGTCCGTTGCCGTGTCGGCACGACCTATTTTGCCGAACACCCGTTTTACTTCAGGTACCGACTTGATCAGTTTGTCCGTGCTTTGCAGAATTTCGCGAGCTTTGTCGACTGAGACACCCGGATACGTAGTCGGCATATACATCAGGTCGCCTTCGTCCAGTGGCGGCATAAACTCCGAACCCAGGCGAGTAGCGGGCCAAAGCCCGACCAGCAAAATAACAGCAGCGATTGCGAGCGTTGTTTTCGGGAACTTGATGACCTGGTCGATGACCGGTCGATACAACCGCACGAGCGCAACATTCACCGGATTGCGATCTTCGCTGACCACCTTGCCACGAATAAAATAGCCCATCAGTACCGGCACAAGGGTCACAGACAGGATTGCGGCGGCCGCCATTGCGTATGTCTTGGTGTACGCCAGCGGCGCAAACAGTCGACCTTCTTGCGCCTCGAGCGTAAATACCGGCAAGAAACTCAGCGTTGTAATCAACAAAGAGAAAAACAACGGCGGCCCGACTTCCGTCGCGGCATTACCAATAATGCGCCAGCGATTTTCGTCGGTGAGCGTGTCCCTCTCGATGTGTTTATGCACATTTTCGATCATGACGATAGCCGAATCGACCATTACACCGATGGCAATCGCGATGCCGCCGAGGGACATGATGTTGGCATTGATACCCTGCATTCGCATGATGATGAGCGCGATCAATATTCCCAGCGGTAAACTCAAGACAATGACAACGCTGGAGCGCAGATGAAAAAGAAAGACCGCGCAGATCAGAGCGACAACGACAAACTCTTCGAGCAGCTTGCTTGTGAGCGTATCGACCGCTCGCTGAATCAGGTCGGAGCGGTCGTAGGTTGTCACGATCTCAACACCGTCAGGCAAGCTACGCTGCAACTCTGACAGTCGTGCCTTCACAGCTTCGATGGTCGACGATGCGTTTTCACCCCAGCGCATGACCACAACACCACCAACGACTTCCCCTTCGCCGTCGAGATCAGCAATGCCGCGCCGCATTTCGGGGCCGATTCGGATATCGGCAACGTCGGCGAGCTGCAATGGTGAGCCGTGCTCATTGACGCCGAGTGGAATGGCTGCAAGGTCGTCAATGCCTTGCAGGTAGCCCGTCGCACGCACCATATATTCTGCTTCACCCATCTCGACAACCGAGCCGCCTGCTTCCTGGTTGCCGGATTGAATCGCCCGCCTGACGTCTGCCAGTGAAATTCCAAAGGCGCGAAGACGATTGGGGTCAATCACAACCTGGTACTGGCGCACCATGCCGCCGACGGTGGCAACTTCGGCGACGCCTGGTACGGTCTGAAGTTCGTACTTCAGAAACCAGTCTTGCAGGCTACGCAGCTCGCCCAGGTCATGCTGACCGGTACGATCCACCAGGGCATACTGGAACACCCAGCCAACACCAGTAGCATCCGGACCAAGTGCCGAGGTCGCCGTCGCCGGTAAGCGGCCGGACACCTGGCTCAGGTACTCGAGTACACGGGAGCGCGCCCAGTAAAGGTCGGTACCATCTTTAAAGATGACGTAGACGTACGAATCGCCAAAGAACGAGTAACCACGAACGGTGACCGCCTGTGGCACCGACAGCATTGCAGTGGTCAGCGGATAGGTCACCTGGTCTTCGACGACCTGCGGTGCCTGGCCAGGATACGAGGTCTTGATGATGACCTGCACATCGGACAAATCGGGCAGCGCGTCGACCGGCGTTTCCTTGGCCGAATAAACGCCGAGTACACCAAGGAATAATGCGGTGATCACCACCAGTATGCGATTCGCGATCGACCAGCGAATAAGTGCGCTAATCATTACTTCGCATCCCGTGAGTTCATGCGCTCAAGTGCCGATGCCACGTTGGACTCTGAATCGATCAGGAACTGCGCTGAGGTTACGATTCGTTCGCCCTCTTGAAGCCCGCGTCGAATCGCGACTCGATCACCCGACTCAACGCCAACCAGAACAGGCCTGGATTCGAAGCGGCCTTCGCCGAGATCGACAACCACCCTATTGGAACCCGCACCGCGAATGATTGCCTGCCTCGGCACATGCACGATGTCGCCAGTATTGCGCCCATTGATCGTGACCGTCGCGAACATGTTTGGCCGCAGATTTTCGTCAGGATTTTCGAATCGCAACCTGACTTTTAACGTGCGTGTGACGGAGTCCAGTTCGGGATAAATGTAGTCGACAACGCCTTCAAGCTCAGTTCCCGGCAGATACTCAAGTTTGACAAACGCTTCCTGCCCCGGCGAAACCCAGGTCGCCTGTCGCTCCAGTACCTCTGCGACAACCCAAACACTGTCGAGCCTTGCTACCGACATCACCTCGACCATCGGCGTAACGAAAATTCCTTCGCGTACACCAAGATGGGCAATCACGCCGTCCATTTCAGCGTACACAGGAACTCGACGTTCCGCCTGTCGATCGCGTTCCAGCCGGGCGATCTGCCTGTCCGAAAAACCCAGTGCCTGTAGTCGGCCGCGTGATGCGCGAAGCAGCGCCGCATTACCGCTTCGCAGTGCCGCCAGGTACTCTTCCTGTGCATTGACCAGGTTTGGCGAATACAACTCGAACAGCAGCTCGCCTTTTTGCACGCGGTCACCGGTCGCTTTCTTCGCTAACACCTCGATCCAGCCCTCAACCCGGGTGTGCACGTGTTGCACTGTATCCTCGTCGTACGACACGTAGCCGACCGTATCGATTTGCCGCGGCAGCGAGCTCCGAGCAGCCAGTTCCGTCCGAACCCCAAGTGTGCTGACAACGGTCGGGTCGATTTTCACGACCCCCGCCTGCGAATCGACGTCGTCCGCATACACGGGTACCAGGTCCATACCCATGGGCGACTTACCCGGCTCGTCGCGTCGATAATTCGGGTCCATGGGTGCCACCCAGTACAGAATTTCGCGATCGAAACTGCCACCCGACGCACCTGGCGAGTCCTGACTGGTATTCCACCAGGAGAACAATCCGGCTGACACCACGAGAACCGCGACAACCATGAAAATATTTTTTTTGCTCATCGGGACAGCCCTCCGAGTGCTGCAAGCGACGCGAAACTCTGCGCGTGCTCGACCTGAATTTTTGTGTACTCGATTCGCGCATCGAGTGCGTCGACGTAGCTACGAGTCACGTCGGCGAAGTCACCTGCGTCGCTACGGTAGGCGCTCAGCGCTGCGCCGGCCTGCTCGTCCGAAAGAAGCAGGATGCTGCTCTGGAATAACTCGAGCCGTTGTGACAATTCGTTCCAGCGCGCATGCTCGGCTCGTAGCTGGCTCTCGAGCGACGCGATCAAGCGGTTTTTGGCGGACACCGCTGCACTTCGATTGCCCAGCGCTGCGGCAAGTTTGCTGTCCTGGCGAGCGCGACCAAAAAATGGCAGGTCTACGACGACGTTGACACTAACCATGTCGGAGCGCTGCATTCCGTCCGGCATGAAGCCGTCACGAAACCCGTATCCAACGTCGAGAGCCCATCCGGGTTTGCGCTGCTCGCGTGCACTTGTTACGCCTGCGTCACCTGCCGCGATATTTTCATCCGCCGCCTGTACGGCAGGGTGTTGCCTGAGTGCCTGTTGCAGGGCTTGCAACGGCGGAATCGAAGTCCAATCGGGCAGTTTTTTGGCTACGGGTCGATAGGCGTCCTGACCAAGCCACTCTGACAGGCGCGCTTGCGCCGCGGCTTTCGCCTCAGCGGCCCGGAGCAGTCGATCATCAATTCGTGACAACTCCAGCTGCGCGCGCAATACGTCATGCTGCGTACGGCGCCCTTCTGCATATAGAGACTCGGTTACTCGTACCAGGTCGCCGAACAACAATTTTGACTCGTGCAGGAGACTTGTTGTTCGCTGCCAGAAATAAATGTCGAGCCACGCCCTGCGCGCTGACTCCAGCACAGCAAGACCTCGGGCATCGGCATCGGCTCGTCGCGCCAGCGCCAGTGCGCGAAAACGGTTGGCAGATGCGGCGCGAATCGCACGCCGCGGAAACGCCTGACGAAAACCAACTTGCGCTTGCGTCATCGCCTCGGCCGAAAATCCACCGCCCCCAACAGGAAAGTTCGACAGCCCGACGCGCATTGTCGGATCGGGCAGTCTGTCGGCGGCGTCGGCTTCGCGCTCGAATGCATCGGCATAGGCCAACAGTTCTTGCTGGCCCGGCTCAACCCCGAGCGCCAGTCGCTCAGCCTCTGACAGCGTCAAAGGATAATCAGCAGCAAATCCGGTGATCGGCACGAGAGTGCTCGCAACCACGCAGGTAATTAGATAGACGGGCAAACGCCCGAAATGGAATTTCATGGGTCCAGCTCCGGCTGAAGTAAACGAAAAAGATCGATTTACGGCGCGGAGTTG
>JBCAZN010000152.1:0-6519 GCA_038533035.1 Pseudomonadota bacterium | reverse complement strand
CGAGCCACTTCATGCCGCACGAGCGTCGTCCCGAGGAGGCACATTTTAAAAAGTGGTTCGCGATCGCCTTGTTGCCATACACAACGCCGGCGTTCGCCGTAAAGACCATGTCGGGCAGTTCCGGCTGCGCGTCCATGACAACAATGTCAGCAAACTCGGCGAGCTTGTCACGCAGTGTCGCCCATTGCTCCTTGGCACGATCCAGGCTCAGCGATTCCTCCTGGCCTGCCATCCATGGGTTGATCACGTACTCCACCGTGAAGTAGTCCGGCGGACACATCAGAATTTTGTCTTTGCTCATCAGGTCGTCTTGTCAGGTGCAAAATAACAAAACGGGAACCGGTCACCCGGCTCCCGTCAAGCGATAGAATATCTGTTCGGGCTTTAGCGCTGCAAAGCTTCCGCGTCGCCGAGGTGCATCAACGGCAACGGCGTCGGGCTCGAACCATCCATGAAATACATCTTGCTGGCTGGATCCTTGGAAATGGCCTTCAGCGCTTCAAGTGACTGCAGCTGAATATACGCGGGATTACGCGCAATCGCATTGTTGATTTGCGTAATTTCGTAGGCCTGCGCATCTGCCAGAATCTTCTTGCGCGCGGCTTCTTCTTCAGCTGCTTCACGCCCGGCTTCCGCGCGTGCAACTTCCTGCTGCAGCTCGGTCCGGACGCGTTCCAGTTCGGCACGCTCGCGTTCTACCGCCTGTTCGCGCTCTTTCTTTTGCTCAATTGCCTGCACGATGAACGGCGGCAGCGTGATATCGCGGATCAGGACTTCCGACACGATGATACCTTGTGAACTGAGGTCATCGCGCAGACCATCCGTCAGTGCCGTTTGCAGTACGTCCTGCGTTTCTTCGAGGAAAAAATCTTCAGCACGTTTGACGCTCTTGCCCTGCTCGCGCAGCAGCGACCGAAGTTTTGGAATCAGGTGGACACGCACCGCGGCTTCGGCGGTACCGGTAGCGCCAAGAATTTTCGAGGCCATCGCACCATCGATTCGATACTGCACGCTAACGTCCAGTTTCGTCTGCAGCTGGTCCTGGCTTGGCACGTTTGCGGTTTCGAGATGCGTTTTCTTCCGCGCATCGAACATGGTCCATTTGTACAGCGGGTTTACGGGGAAATGCAGACCCTCTTCGTAGCCTTCCGGCTGTGCTTTACCGAACAATGTCGCGACACCAACGTGACCGACAGGCACCGTTTTATAAATGTTCAGAATGATGACCACAGCGACGAAAACGCTGATCGCGGTGATCACGATTGATTTGCTCGGGTTGGATCCGGCCATAAGTGCTCTCCTGTGGCGAAAATTGCAGGGGTAAACCCAGATTTATGGGTAAAATCAATCAATTAAAGGCGAAATGACTACTGCTTTTGGGGTAGGTGAACCTCGGCCAGCATGCAGCGTACGCTGCCACCGGCCGATGCTTCGATAGTGTCGATCCGCGCGCAAACGACGCGGCCGTTGGCTTCGAATTTTGCCTGCTGGCCCTCGTCCAGCGAGTCCCATGCCTGCTGTGACATGGCGAGCACTCGCTCACCAGCTGTGTTGCGCAGTTCAAGCATGTTGCCGGCGAATGCATCGAGCTGGTCGTAGCTGAGGCTGACAACCTCGTGCCCGCTGGCCCGAAGTCGTTCGAGAACGTCCGCCCGCTGGTCTTCTCGTGCTATCGCCTCATCGCAGATTACAGCGACGGCTTCGCCGACGTTCATCAACACATTGGTGTGGTAGATCGGCACACCGTTGCGATCGACAGCATCGAATGCCACCACGTCATAATCCATGCGTTGCGCAAAGTCGCCGAGCGCATCGAGCTGTGTACGAGTAGACAGGCACGCGTACGCAATCCGGTTCGGGCGGTCGAGTACCATGCTGCCGGTTCCCTCAAGAAACTGCCCGGCGTTTTCGTGTGTAGTCAGGTCGACAATGTCGCTCACATGAAAGCCGTGCCTCGACTCGAGTAAGTCGATCACATCCATACGGCGTTCAGATCGGCGGTTTTCCGCTTCCATGGGATACAGCACGACACTGCCATCCGCGTGAAAGCTCACCCAGTTGTTCGGGAAAATCGAATCCGGCGTGTGCGGCTCCGGCGTATCGTCGACATCGACCACGTTAATACCGGCCTCGCGCAGGCACTTCACGAGCCCGTCGAACTCCTTAAGCGCGCGAGCCTGCTGCTCCTCCGGCGAAAAATTGGTCTGCCCCTGGAACAGGTTCGACTCGGCCGTCAACGGGTTACTTTCGAACCGTGCAGGACGGATCATCAGCACCGTTGACGCCAGTTGTGATTCTGCTTCAGCCATCGGGCATTATATGACCGTGAAGACGCAAATCCGCAATGCTATTTCGAACCCGGCGTGGGTGTGCTTCCTGTGGGCCGGCATGACCGTTGCGATCACGATGGTTGCGACCCCCGCGCGCTTTACGGCCATAACCGCCACCCGCGAAATCGCGCTCGATGTCGGCCGGGTCGTTTTCGCGGCACACAACAAGGCGGAACTGGCGGCACTCGTACTTCTACTCGTCGTTGTGCGCGTGTCCGGCCGCGCCGCAACGTTCTGGCCGTACTGCGCAGCGCTCGCACTGATCGTCCTCGCCCAGGCGGTCTGGCTGATGCCGGAGCTTTCCGCACGCACGGACATTGTCGTTGCGGGCGGCACACCGCCGCCCTCATATGTTCACGGTGTTTATTCGTCGCTTGAGCTGGTCAAGCTCGCGCTGCTCTTCTGGGTCGGCTTTTCGTGCCTAGGCCGAGGCCGAGTCGCGACCTGACACAGCCGCGTACCAGCGCCGTGCATGATTCGCTTCATCCGGAAGCGCAAGCTTTACCCACGCCGCGAAATCAACGAGCACGAAGGCCGTGATGTCGGACATAGTGAAGCGCTCCCCTGCGAGGTATTCGTTGTCTGCCAGGTGCGCATCGATACGCTCGAAGAACTGCAGGACCCGTGCGCGACCCCGTTCCGCAAGCGCGGGAATTTGTGGGTAGTTGACGGGACCTGTCAGCGCCCGGTCCGCCATCCCCTTTGACGCATTGCGCAGCGCGTCCATCATTGACATGAGCCCCTGCTGCTCGACTTTGGCGTTCCATTCCAGGACTCTGGCCCGTTCCTCGGCCGTCGTACCCAGCAGGTTCGGCTCGGGGTAACTTTCCTCAAGGTAGTGACAGATCGCCAGTGCCTCGGTCAGGTGCCGACCGTTGTCGAGCGCCAGCACGGGCACCACGCAATCCGGATTGATAGCGCGAAACTCCTCACTGAAATGCTCCCCGTCGCGGAGATTGACATCGACAGTCTCGATCTCGATGCCTTTCTCGGCAATAAACATTCGGACCCGCCGTGGACTTGGCGCCGTACTGCAGTCGTAGAATTTCAACCTATTTCTCTACCGGTGGCGCCGCCTTGAATACGGTCTCGGAATTTTGCTTGAACAACATCGAATGGGCGGCATCGTCATCACCTCGCTCGCTACGCTTCCAGTCCTTGCCCAGGTCAATTCCCGCTCGGACGGCCGGTCGCACCTTTATGGCGTCGAACCACTGCCGTACATTTTCGAATCGATCGAGATCAACGCCGAAGCGTTTGTACGGCAGCACCCAGGGAAAACTGGCGATATCGGCGATCGAATAGTCGCCGGCAAGATAATCGCGATCGCGCAGCCTTACGTCCATCACGGCGAGCAGGCGGTCATATTCATTGCCGTAGCGCTCCAGTGGGTAGGGCATGGGTTCTTTCGCGTAATTCACGAAGTGACTGAGTTGCCCGGCCATGGGTCCAAGGCCACCCGCCTGCCAGAAAAGCCATTGCAAAACATCGAAACGCGGCGCCATGTCGTCGGGCAGCAGTTTGCCTGCCTTTTCGGCGAGATAGACAAGGATTGCACCGCCCTCAAACACCGCGACACCCGTATCGTGGTCGCGAATCGCCGGCATGCGGTTATTCGGACTGACGGCCAGAAACTCGGGCGCAAACTGGTCGCCGCGCCCGATGTCGACCGGTTTCACGTTGTAAGGCAGTTCACACTCTTCGAGCATGATGGATATTTTTTGGCCGTTTGGCGTCGGCCAGTAGTACAGATCAATCATGCCAAGCAGTATAAGATGTTTGCGCGATGCAGACCGAACACTTCGAATTGCCGACCGATGACGAGCACACAATCCGTGGCACGCGCTGGTTGCCGGCGGACCCACCGAAGGCCGTTATCCTGCTGTTTCACGGGCTGGGTGAGCACCATCAGCGCTATGGGCGCTTTGCATCGGCGGCCACCGAGCGCGGCTTTGCACTGGTCGCCCATGATCACCGCGGCCATGGCCCGGGAAGCGCGGAGCTCGGGTACTTTGCTGCGTCCGACGGCTGGCAGAAGCTGCTCGACGACGGTCGCAAGGTTCGAGAGGCTGTGGACCGTGAGTTCGGACAACCGCCCGTGATTCTGCTCGGTCACAGTATGGGCTCGTACATCGCCCAGGCGTATACGATGCAGCACCCGCACGATGTAGACCTGCTGGTGCTGTCCGCGTCGACGTGGGCAGGACGCTTGCGCGCAATCTGCGGCAACTGGCTCGCGCGATTCGAGGCCTGGCGGACAGACGATCACGCTCGCTCGGCGCTCTTGAACAAACTTGGCTTTGGCGACTTCAACAAGCGCTTCGAGCCGGCGCGTACCCCACTCGACTGGCTGTCGCGCGACGAGGAAGAAGTTGACCGCTACATCGCGGATCCGCTGTGTGACGGCCCGTACACCTGTTCGCTCTGGAAAGACCTTACGGCCGGCATTGGCAGTATCAACAGCGATGCAGCGCTCGCGAAAATCCCCGGGCAGCTGCCAATACTGTTAACGGGCGGCAGCAACGATCCTGTCGGTGGCCGACGCGGCATCACAAGACTGGCTCAACACTACGCAGCGTCCGGTCACGGCAATGTGACGGTCCGCATTTATGAAGGCGGTCGTCATGAAATGTTTAACGAGACTAATCGCGACGAATTTACACGCGATCTGCTCGACTGGATCGACGCGAAGCTACCAGGCGTAGCTGGCACTTAGGCTGTACTGACGACCGCTCGCCGGGGTGCCCGGGAATGGCTGGTACTCCGAGTCCGTCAGGTTGTCGACCGTCAGTGCAACATCAAGCCCGCCCGGTTCGCCAGCATTCCAGGCCAGCGCGGCCGAACCCAGGTACGCATTGTCGTCGCCGACTCGCAGCGGGTTGTCTTCCTGCATGCGGTATTCGTTATCCATACGCAGCTCGAACTGATCTGCGAAACGCCAGGTCAGTGCCACGGTTGCACGATGCTGCGCGAAGTTGAGCGCATAAAAGCTTGCATCGACGACGGCCGAGCCGTAGTCCGCGTCCTTGTCGAGACCGACATACCCAAGTGCCAGGTCAATCGAGTCCCAATGACGAACGTAGAAGGCCTCGATACCGAAAACCTCAATGTCCACCGGGTTCGCCTGGCGTGCAAACGGCGCACCGGTGGCATACGTCCAGTCGACAAGATCATCATCGTCGCGATGGAACAGCGTGACGCTGACCTGCCAGTCGCCCGTGTCGCGGATCACAGATGCGGCCGTTTGACGAGCGGACTCACGACCGAGGTTTGGGTTGCCGCCGAACAGGCCGGCCGGCGGCGATTTCAGCGCCGTGTAGCCCGGCAGCTGGGTTGTTTCGAGGTATTCGAACGAGTAACGGGTCGTGCCGCGCGCATCGGTGTTGTCGAGCGTTACCGAGAACAGCGGCGAGACCTGGCTGTCATCCCGGTTGCTGTCGTCCCAGGTGGCACCGACACGCCAGGTCAGCGTACTGCCGCTGGCCTGGGCGACTTCGATCGTCGGAACCACGCTCAGTGTTGTGTAGCTGCGCTTCGTGAATGCGCCGTTGGTCAGATCCGTCGACCTTACAAGCTCGTCGCGCGTAAACTGGCCACCGTAGCGCCAGTCGATGTTGCCCGCGACCCAGGAACCCTGGAATCCGAGAGCCGAGACTTTCGTCTCGTGCTCGAAGGAACCGGGCGCGCCGGACTCCGACGTGGTGCGATTGAAGTCGTAGTCGTCCTCAAGTCGACGATGAAACCCACCGACCTCGAACCAGCCGCGATCAAGGTCACGTCGGTGATTGGCGAGAAACAGCATGGTTTGCGTGTCGTCAATTTCCGGCAGTGTTGCGAACCCGGTGTAAGCACCTGGCCAACCGTAGAACTTGTCCTGGTAGCCAACGAACAGGTCGGTTTGTGACTCTGCCGTCGCGTGCTGTAACTGCAGGTTGTAGCGTGCGAACTCGTGGTCACCAAATAGAACCGCCCCATCGCCTTCAGAACGCGCCGCCGAGACCGCAACGCCAATGTCATTGCCGGCATCCGTTTGCGACGATGTTGCAAAGCGCACGGACTGGAAATTCAGGCTGTCGCTGCCAACGCCCAGTGATGCGAAGCCGCCGGCGCGAATTCGGGTTGGGCGATACGAAACCGTCGCAACAGCCGAATTAAATCCTTCAATTGCGCCGTCAACACCTTTGAGAAT
>JBCAZN010000151.1:0-6523 GCA_038533035.1 Pseudomonadota bacterium | reverse complement strand
CGACGAGCAGCAACAGCGAAGCCTTCGCTGTTTTTTTGAGGCGCGGGTTCTGCGACGAAATACAGCGTGCCGTGATCGTGCTGCGACTCATTGTTGCCGATGTCGGCGATCATGAGATACGGCTTGTCGTCATAGCGGAACGACGCCAGGTCTTCCCAGTCACGGTTTTTGCCCTTTTTGAGTTCGAACTCGCCAAGACGCGTGCCGGACGCGTCCAGCGCATGGACGTGATCCTTGTTGCCGTTATCGTTAATGACCCAGAGCAGCCCCGGCTGGCGTTGTGAGCGCGCGAGGCCACTGGCTTCGCGAATGCGCTTGTCTTCGATCTTACCGCTCACTTCGAACAGGAACGCGGCGGGCTGCTCGGCCTGCGAACAGCCCGCTGTTGCCACAAAAGCTACTAGCTGTAGAAATTTCCGCAACGGGTCACCTTGACGTTGCTACTCAAGCGAGCGGTAGCATTCCGTGGTAAAGCGCGGCGCGCACAGACACAGGAACAGCAAGTCTATCTCGCCTGTGTTTTCAATCTTCTGCGCCAGGTTTTTCGGTATGGATACGACATCCCCGGCCGCAACGTTTCGCGGCTCGTCATCGCCCACGTACATGCGGCCCTGCCCCGACTCGATCAGGTACCACTCGCTGACTGACAATGCGTGCAGTTCTGTCGTCACGCCGGGCTCAACGCGGGTGCGGGCCACCGACACTTCGGGGTAATCCTCACGATTGAAGATCTCTGTAATGAAACAGCGTTCACCGGTCCAGAACTCGCGTGGCAGATCAGGGGGCATAAGCGCACAATAGTATGATGACTCTTGAACAGGAAGTTGTACTCGTCACGGGCGCGAGCGGCAACATTGGCCGCGGCATCGCCGAGCGACTCGCGATGGCGGGCGCGGCCGTAGTTGTGCATTGTCACAGCAACCCGGCGGCGGCCGACAAAGTCGCGCAGGCGATCGGCGGGCGTGCTGTGCAGGCAGATCTGTCCGACCCGGCAGCGGTTGACGACTTGCTCGCCCGCGTCACGCCGACAATGCTCGTCAACAATGCGGCGCGACAGGACGTTGCGGCGTTGCCGGATATTGGCATTGACGAATGGCGAGCCGTTTTGGCCACCAATCTCGACGGTGCGTTTCATGTCATGCAGCGCTGTGCGCAGGAGTGGCAACAGAAAAGTGGCGGGGCGATCGTCAACATCGCATCGATCGAGGGATTGGACCCGGCGGTCGGGCACGCACACTACGCGACGAGCAAGGCGGCATTGCTAATGCTGACCCGCGCCGCCGCGCTCGAGTACGGGCCGGCCGGCATCCGGGTGAATGCGGTGTCACCAGGACTGATCGATCGCGACGGACTACAGGCAGACTGGCCGGACGGCGTTGCGCGCTGGCTGGAGCGTGCGCCACTGGGTCGACTGGGGACTCCCCAAGACGTTGCGGACGCGGTATTGTTCCTCCTCAGCCCCGCCGCCCGCTGGATCAGCGGCACCAACCTGGTCGTCGACGGGGGAATGTCGGCCCAAAGCAAGTGGTAACGCCCAGGCAGGTGGGAGAAAACAATCATGGCGACTGCTCATATCAACGCGGCTCCAGGCGACTTTGCCGATACGGTATTGATGCCGGGCGATCCGCTGCGCGCGCAATATATCGCTGAAAATTTCATTGACGATGCCAAGCGCGTCACCGACGTGCGCAACATGTGGGGCTTTACCGGCAGTTATAAAGGAACGCCGGTGTCGGTTATGGCACACGGGATGGGCATTCCATCTGCATCGATTTATACGCACGAACTGATTACCGAGTACGCCGTCAAGCGCGTGATTCGTGTCGGCAGCTGCGGTACATCCCATCCGGATGTTGAGCTGCGTGACATCATCATTGCGATGGGTGCATCAACGGATTCCGGCGTGAACCGCATGCGCTTCGGCGGCTACGACCTTGCCGCCATCGCGAGCTTCGATCTCGTTGAAAAGGCGGTCGCCGCTGCCCGCGCCGCGGGCGTCAGGCATCACGTCGGCAATATTTTCTCAGCCGACCTTTTCTACACGCCAGATCCCGGCATGTTCGAGACGCTCGCCAAATACAACGTCTACGGCGTCGAAATGGAAGCGGCCGGCATTTTCCCGATCGCGGCGGAAAATAACGCTGAGGCGCTCGCCATTTGTACGGTTAGCGACGACATTCCGAACGGCAAGCACCTGAGTTCCGACGAACGTGCAACGACGTTTGACGAAATGATCGGTGTCGCACTCGAAACCGTGGCGGGAGGCTGAGATGGCACTCGCAGCAGTCAAGAAAGCCGGCCGTCTGCCAGACCTGAGCAAGGTACCCGCTGTCGATGAAGTCGGCGTCAACGAACGCGTCGCGCGATTCCAGAGTCGCAGCATCAAGAAGTCCTCTAAGGTCGAAGCGCTGAAGCTGATTCTGAGCATGATCGACCTGACAACGCTCGAAGGACAGGACACGCCCGGCAAAGTGAAGCAGCTTTGCCAGAAGGCGATTCACCTGCATGACGCGATGCCGGGTCTGCCGACGGTGGCGGCTGTCTGCGTTTACCCGACCATGGTCGGCGTCGCCAAAAAAGCGCTCGAAGGCTACGACATCAACATTGCGTCGGTTGCGACGGCATTCCCCAGCGGCATGTCGACGCTCAGCGTCAAGCTCGATGACACAAGAATGGCTGTGGACGCCGGCGCGACCGAGATCGACATGGTGATTTCGCGCGGCGCATTCCTCGCCGGCGATTATCGCTACGTGTTCGACGAGATCGCGGCCGTCAAAGATGCTTGCGGGGACGCACACCTGAAAGTCATCCTCGAGACTGGTGAACTCGGCACGCTGGATCGAGTGCGCAAAGCCAGTGTGCTGGCGATGCACGCGGGCGCCGACTTCATTAAAACGTCAACGGGCAAGATTCAACCGGCCGCGACCATGCAGGTCACGCTCGTCATGCTGCAGGCGATCCGCGACTACTACAAGGAAACCGGCAAGATGATTGGCATGAAGCCGGCCGGCGGAATTTCCACGTCGAAGCTCGCGATTCACTACCTCGTGATGCTGCGCGAAACGCTGGGCAATGCATGGATGACACCCGAGTGGTTCCGCTTTGGTGCGAGTTCGCTTGCGAACGACGTACTTATGCAGCTCATGAAACAGTCGACTGGTGTGTATCAGTCGGCGGACTATTTCTCCAAGGACTAAGCAATGGCTACTCCTGAAAACAAACTCGCGTTTGACGGCGGCTGGGAATACGACCCGGCCCCCGAAAGCACCGACCACATCAAGGTCAAAAAGCGTTACGGCCTTTTTATCAACGGGAAATTCGTTTCGCCCGAAAAGGGACGCTACTTCGACACGATCAATCCGGCGACCGAGGAGAAACTCAGTCGCGTCGCGGATGCCAGCAGTGCCGATGTCGACAAGGCCGTCAAGGCGGCGCGCGAGGCGTACCGTTCGACCTGGGGCCGCATGAAGCCTGCCGAACGCGGCAAGTACATCTATCGTATTGCGCGCATCATCCAGGAACGGGCCCGCGAGTTTTCGGTGATCGAATCACTGGATGGCGGCAAGCCGATCCGCGAGTCGCGCGATGTCGATGTGCCGTTGGCCGCGGCCCATTTCTTTTACTACGCCGGTTGGGCGGACAAGCTGGAATACGCATTTCCGGGCCGCCAGGCACGGCCACTGGGCGTCGCCGGGCAGGTGATTCCGTGGAATTTCCCGCTTTTGATGGCGGCGTGGAAAATTGCGCCCGCGCTCGCGTGCGGCAACACCGTGGTGTTGAAGCCGGCTGAAACGACGCCGCTAACCGCGATGAAACTGGCTGAGGTTGTGCAGGATGCCGGGTTACCGCCCGGCGTCGTCAATATCGTTACTGGCGCGGGCAAGACGGGCGCCGCGATTGTTGAACACCCGGGCATCGACAAGATCGCGTTTACAGGCTCCACCGGGGTTGGCCGCATCATCCAGAAGGCGCTCGCAGGCACGAACAAGAAATACACGCTCGAGCTCGGTGGTAAGGCGGCCAATATTATTTTCGCCGACGCGGCGATCGACGAGGCCGTGGAAGGCATCGTCAACGGTATCTTCTTCAACCAGGGGCACGTGTGTTGTGCCGGTTCGCGATTGTTTGTGCAGGAATCGGTTGCCGACGAAGTGATCTCGAAACTGAAAGATCGCATGGAGACGCTGATCGTCGGTGATCCGCTCGACAAGAATACGGACATCGGCGCGATAAACTCCAAGATGCAGCTTGAGAAGATCCAGTCGTACCTCAAGATCGGCAAGGCAGAGGGCGCAGAGATTCACCAGAGCTCCTGTCGGGTGCCGCGCAAGGGATACTTCCACCGACCTACGCTGTTCACGGGTGTGTCGCAGTCGAACCGCGTGGTGCAGGAGGAAATTTTCGGACCCGTACTCGCAATCCAGACTTTCCGGCGCTTTGATGAAGCTATTTCGAAGGCTAACAACACACCGTACGGGCTGTCGGGCGGCGTCTGGACAGACAAGGGTTCAAAGATCTTCAAGATGACGCAGAGCATTCGTGCCGGCGTTGTCTGGGCCAACACGTTTAACAAGTTCGACCCTACGTCGCCGTTCGGCGGCTACAAGGAATCGGGCGTCGGGCGCGAAGGCGGGCTGCACGGCCTCGATGCCTACGTGAAGCTGGGAGTGTAACGATGGCCGCAAAACGAATCGCAGTTGCCAAAACTTACAAGATCTACATTGGTGGCAAGTTTCCGCGCACCGAGTCCGGTCGCTATTTTCCGCTTGAAGACAAGAAGGGCAATGTCATCGCCAACATTTGCCGCGGCAGTCGCAAGGATTTCCGCAACTCCGTCGTGGCTGCCCGCAGCGCGCAGCCGGGTTGGGCGAAAGCCAGCGCCTACCTGCGCGGGCAGATCCTGTATCGCATTGCAGAGATGCTAGAGGGACGCCGCGAACAATTCGTTGCGGAACTGCAGCAACAGGGTGTGACAGCACGCGCAGCCGAGAAGGAAGTCGATCAGGCAATTGACCGCCTGATTTACTTTGCAGGCTGGTGCGACAAATACCAGCAGGTGTTCAGCGCCGTTAACCCGGTCAGCTCGTCGCATTTCAATTTCTCTGTGCTCGAACCAATGGGCGTTGTAGCGATCATGGCGCCGGAAGAGTCCAGCTTGCTCGGCCTCGTTTCCAATATCGCGCCGGCGATTGCCGGTGGCAATACCTGCATCGTGCTTGCATCAGAGTCAAAACCGCTTTGCGCGGTGAGTTTTGCGGAAGTGCTGCACGCGTCGGATGTGCCTGGCGGAGTGGTGAATATCCTGACCGGATTCCGCTCGGAACTCACCGACCAGTTTGCGTCGCACATGGACGTCAACGCCGTGATCTATTGCGACGGCGGCAAGGCGGTGGCGACCAAAGTGCAGGACCTCGCGGCCGACAACATCAAGCGTGTTGTCGCACGTACGCGCGTCGACTGGTCAAAGGCCGACAACGACAACCCTTACCTGATTCGTGACACCCAGGAAGTGAAAACCACCTGGCATCCGATCGGTACCTGAACGCGTGCGGCCGGTCAGTGCGACCGATTGCACCCCTGGCGGCATCTATAGTTGATGTATGCCGATCCGACAATGTTCGACGATCCCGGCTGGCACGGCGATCCGCGGCAGCGTTTGCGGGTGTGCGTCGCATTTGCCGCCGTGGTTGTGGCGATTCTACTGACGCAGCTCCGTATTCCCGAGACGCCCGTTTTAGCACCAATTGGCGAGCTACTCGTCAACATTGTGCGAGATGATCCCGAACCAATTCCGCCCGTCGTGGAACCGCTCGTCGAGCCCCTGCCCGAAGTGGTAGAGCCGGCGTCGCAACCGGTGACACAATCCTCAGAAGTTGCGCGGCCACTGCATGAACAGCGTAGCTGGACCGATTGGGACGAGGTCATTCGCGATACTGTCGCCGAGCTGGGCGCCGCGGAACCGGAACCGTCCTACTCAGTGAATCCCAACATGGATCGAAAACGCGCCGAGGCCGCCGTCAAGTTTCGTCCGAGCGAAGCGCCGGTAGAGCGGCCGATCTGGGAAAATGTGGAGAAAGACCTGCTGGGCCGGAGCGTCCTGCGGTCCGGCGATTGCTACAAGGTGATCGATGACCCGAACGTCGGCAGCCGCGAGGCTTTCGAAACCTTCGGCCAATATATTGCGATTTGCGCCTTTTACAAAAAGCCGCCTAGAGAACTGCCCTGGGTCGCCGAGATTAACGCCCGTCGAGCAGGCCCTTCTCGATACGCGCGCCCATCTGTTGAATGACCTTGGTCGCGCAGTAAGTGCCGTAAAGCGCACAGTCCTCGAGCGGCTTGTCGTTCGCCCAGCCGTACAGGAAACCCGCTGAATAAGCGTCTCCGGCGCCGGTCGAGTCGACCACACGCTTAACCGGTGTCGCGTCCTGCGTGACGACCTGGTCGCCGTGCACTATGACCGACCCTTTTTCAGAGCGTGTCACCGCAGTCATTTGACGAGCTGCTTCCAAAGTTGCAGGCGTAT
>JBCAZN010000150.1:0-6560 GCA_038533035.1 Pseudomonadota bacterium | reverse complement strand
ATCGCCGCCCCGCACACCTCGAACTGGGATGGTGTCTGGGCGCTCGTGTACAAGGTCGCGCTCGGCCTCGATATCCGTTTTTTTGCCAAGCACTCGCTGTTCTGGTTTCCACTCAACATTCTGTTGCGCTCGCTGGGCGGTATCGCGCTGGATCGCCGCCGGGCTGGATCGGCGGTGCAGCTGGCCGTGCAGAAGTTTGAAACCGAAGAAACGTTTTTTTTCGGCCTTGCGCCCGAAGGGACCCGTAGCCTGACGCCGGGCTGGAAAACGGGCTTCTACCGCATTGCGCAGCAAGCAAACGTGCCGGTCATTCCCGGGTTTCTCGACTTCGGGCGGCGCCAGATCGGTCTGGGCGAGCCCTACGAACTGACCGGCGACATGGATACCGACATTGCCCACTTTGCCGCGCTGTACGCCGACATCGAGGGACGCTGGCCCGCAAAGGCCAGCCCGGTCCGGTTTACGCAATAAAAAAGGCCGCCTTCGCAGGCGGCCTTTGTGATCGTTACAAAGTCGACCATTAGTTGGTCCGGTAGTTGACCTCGAAGCCGATGACCCGGCCTTTCGCCATCGGTCCGGAGACAACGCCCAGGCTGCCGATACCCGTCAGGTTGCCCCAGTAAGGCTCGTCCGTCAGGTTCTTGCCGTAGAGTGAGGCATCCCACTTGCCGCTGCCCGAGAACCACGTGGCGCTCGCGTTAACGCGCTCGTTATCCTCGTAGTACTGGCGATTGGTGTCGTCGTACGGGTGGCGTTCACGCCAGCTGTAACTTGCAGCGAGATTCCAGGTGCTGTCGCCGGCCGGGATGTCCCACGACGCGCCGAGCGACCAGTTGGACGGTGCAAGTCGGACAAAGTCGGAGCCGAACAATGCCTCGGTCGGGCCGAGAATGCCCGCACCGCGCAGTGCTGTTTCAAAAGCCGGAACAAACGGATCAAAGTTATCCCATTCGGCGTCCTGCCAGCCGTAGGCACCATTGATCGAGAACGTATCGGTGAGCAGCGCAACAAAGTCGGCTTCCACGCCCTTGATCGTCGCGTCACCTGCGGTCACCGTCGCCTGCAGTACGAGGACGAACGGATCGGGGATATTAATCTCGCGCTGCACATCGTTGATCTTGTTCTGGAACGCCGCAACACTCATGCGGAAGCGACCGTCGTTAAACGTGCCCTTGTAGCCCACTTCGATCGTGTTGTTTTCTTCTTCCTTGGTGGGGCCTGGCGGAATCGAATCGGGGCGCGCGTTGCGGAAGTTGAAACCACCGGAACGAAAACCCTTCGAGTAAAACGCATAGAGCTGGCTCGCCTCGCCAAAGGTGTACTGCACGCCAACCTTCGGCGTGACGTTGTTCCAGTCACCTGACAGGTCGATGAAGTTGCAGTTGTAGTTGACGATGTCGAAGCAGGGTCCACCTACCGCAGCTGAGCTGTCGATGATGCGACCGCTCTTGTCTTCACTCGTGTAGCGAATACCGGCGTTGAATCGCCAGTTGTCGCCGACGAGGAAGTCATTGCTCCAGAATGCGCCGAAGTTCCTGGCATCCATATCACCGCCAAGTGCAATGTTCAGCGCACCGCCCTGGATGATGCGGCCTTCACGATAGTTGACGGTTTGCCTGAAGGCGTAAATACCCAGCGTGGACTCCCAGGTGTCGGTGAAGTTGCCGCTCCAGCGCAACTCGTTCGACCATTGCTTCTGTACCGTTTCGCCCGGTACGAAGAACACGGAGATCGGCAAGCCATCGACGTCCGGCGCCGAGCCTGCGTCCACGCCGCGCCAGGCGAGGATATTGGTCAGCTCGCCATCACCAACGTCAGCGAGCGTGATTTCATTCGTCACCTGGGTCCATTCGATGTCGGTAAAGCCAGCATCGTTGAGGCCCGTCGAGAAGTACGGCAGATCACCGCCACGTTGCGACGGGAATGCGGGGCTAACGGATTCGACGGTTGTCCAGGGTGCGCCGTCACCTTCCGACTGACCGTGCTCGACGAGCATGTCCATTGAGAAAGTGTCATTCGGCGTCCAGCGAATTGAGGGCCGCAACAGCCTGGTACGCATTTCGCCGTATTTTCGACCCAGCGTGTTGCCTTCGAAGTAGCCTTGATCATCGTCGTAAAGGAAAACCATCTTGGCAGCGAGTACGTCCTCTATCAGCGCGCCTTCGACTGCTACCGCCAGGTTGTACTGGTCGGAATCGGTCGCACCGGCGCGAATACGCAATCCGTACTCACCGGTGGGTCGCGCGTTGCGCAACAGCACTGCACCGCCTGTGACGTTGCGACCAAACAGCATGCCCTGTGGTCCGCGCAGTACCTCGATGTTCTCGAGGTCGAACGTGTCCATGACGACACCAAAGGTCGTGCCGAGAAACACGCCGTCCACGAAAACGCCGACCGTGGGATCAACCGACGGAATCGAACTGTTGATGCCCTGGCCGCGGAACGAAAAGCTCTGCACGCCCGGGAACGTACCGATTTCTTCCATCTGCACGTTGGGAACGAGATAACTCAGGTCCGTGATCTTCTTGACGAACAGGGCGTCGATCTGGTCCGCACCAAATGCCGTTACGGCAACCGGCACGTCCTGCACGGCCTCAGCATCGCTTTTCTTGCGCGCTGTTGTCACGATCTCTTCGAGCAGCGCGCCTGCAGCGCCGCCTCTGCCCGCGTCTTGCGCAACCGCAGAAAGTGGTTGTGAAAAAACAACAATCGCAAACGCGACCACCGTCACTGGTACCATCGAGAGCCCCGATGATTTCTTTAAATTACTGATAATATTCATTTTATTCATGGCAGTTACACCTCTCGCCTGATCCGTACTGAATATTTCAAAAATGTTGCATATGTGCATACTACTGCGCAGAACCCACTTCTGCCAATCACTATTCCTACCTATTTTGTAGTGGTGCGCTACGCCAGCGCATTGCCGGCCCGGCGGCCCCTTTCGGTCGCGACGAATCCCGACTAATCTCTGCACCCCCTTGCTACGTAGAGCCCGATGCAGGATCAGGACAATCACAAACGGACGATCCGAAGTTTCGTTCGGCGTACCGGCCGCATAACGCCGTCGCAGCAGGCCGCCCTCGACGAGCTGTGGCCACGCTATGGCCTCGAGTATCGGCCCGGGATCGTGGATTTCGACGAGGTTTTCGGGCGCGCGGCGCCGCGGGTCCTTGAGATTGGGTTCGGCAATGGCGAAACGCTGGTCGCACAGGCCGTGGAAAATCCGGACACAGACTTCATCGGTGTCGAAGTGCACGAGCCCGGTGTCGGACACTGTCTTCTGCAAGCTCGCGATGCGGGCATTGAGAATTTGCGCGTCGTCATGCACGACGCCATCGAAGTGCTCGTGCACCAGGTAGCGCTGCAGTCACTCACACGGGTCAACTTGTATTTCCCGGACCCGTGGCCAAAAAAGCGCCACCACAAACGCCGCATTGTGCAGGCGTCGTTCCTTGACCTCGTCGCCGAGCGGCTTGAGCCGCGCGGCAAGCTCAATATCGCGACCGACTGGGCGAACTATGCTGAGCACATTGACGAGGTTCTTGCCCAGTCGGATCGCTTTCGCTGTGTTGAGCGACGTGAACACGCCGGCGACGCGCCGTTGGACCGACCGCGCACCAAATTTGAAGCACGCGGTCTGAAAAAAGGTCATGGCATCTGCGACTGGAGCTTCGAAAAAATCGCATAGCCGGTATTTCCTTGCGCTTCGCCGCACTTGATCTATAACTAAAGTAGACCCGGTTAAAAATCGAGAATGCCATGGCTGTTCAATATCCCGTAATAGGCAATTGGTTCAGGCGACCGAATGGCACTTTGTTCGAAGTTGTCGCGGTCGACGAGGACGCACGCACCGTCGAGATCCAGCAATTCGACGGCACCATCGACGAGGTCGAGGTTGAGAACTGGCCGGGACTGTTGCTGACCGAGGCCAGCGCGCCGGAAGACTGGTCTGGCTCAGTCGACATGGACCCAGAAGACTTCGCCGACAGCAAAGGATCCGAAATGCCGTCGGGCTACCACGACCCGCTAGCCTTCCTAGACAAACTCTAAAAAACGTGGTGTCAGTGACCTGGTTTTCTCGTCAGAAAACCAGGTCACTGACACCACGTTTTATTGGCGGAGGGTGTCGGGGCCCGTGACGTAGACGACGCCGTCGCGCACTTCGGCTGCCACCTTTCTTAACGCGCGACCAGCGGCTGGACCAGCCAGGCAGTCGCCCGTCCGGATATCGAATACAGCACCATGCGATGCGCAGATGATCGCTTGCTTGTCTTTTGTCAGGAACCTGTTCGGTGACCAGTTCAACGGGTGTCCCGCATGCATGCAGAAGTTCTGGTAGGCGAACACATCGTCGCCCTGCCGCACAACGAAGCCCCGAAACGGCCAGTCGCCCTCACCGATAGTGAACTCGCGGCAGCCGGGGTCTTCGAGTTCGTCGAGACTCCCTACGCAAACCTCGACTTCGTTCAACTAACCGGCCCTTCGCCAACGAGCCTGTCGTGGCGTTTCGAAATGTATATCGCGAGAATAATGGCTGGCACCCCCAGCGCCGCGGCATAGAGGAAAAATCCCAGCCAGCCGACCGACTCCTGTACGTTGCCCGCGTACCCCGCAACAAACTTCGGAAATAACGACATGATCGAGCTAAGCAACGCATACTGGGTTGCGGTGAACTTTGCGTTCACGAGGCTCGACAGGTACGCGATCAAGACCGTTCCGCCAAATCCTTGAGCAATATTGTCCGCTGTAATTGTGACCGCCAGCATCCACTCTTCAGGACCGACAATAACCATTACAGCAAAGAACAGGTTGGTCGCCGCAATCAGCACGGTCGCCGTGACCAGACACCGGGCGACGCCGTATTTCACGACCGTCCAGCCACCCAACGCGATGCCGACGATCGTTACCCAGGCGCCATAGGTTTTGGCGATCAACCCGATTTGCGTGCCGGTGTAGCCGATATCGAGGTAAAAAGGATTCGCGAGGATACCCAGCACGTAGTCACTGATGCGGTACAGCGATACGAAAACTATGAGCACTATCGCAAACTGCCCGAACCGCGTAACGAAGTCACCGAAAGGCTCGGCGACCGCATGCGCAAACCAGGCGGTCGTTTTTTTCAGGATCGAACCGGCGGGTGCCTTGAACTGTTCCGTGCGAACCTCCGGTTCATCGGCCCACAGCGTCGCCAGCAAACCGATAACCATCATCATGGCCATGATCTGGTAGACAACGCCCCAGCTAAAGTAGTCCGAAAGAATCAGCGCGCCGCCCATGCTGAATATGAGTGCCACCCGATAGCCATATTGATACGCCGCCGCAAGCACGCCCTGCATGCGAATTTCGGCGCATTCGATCCGATAGGCATCGACGATGATGTCCTGCGTTGCAGAGGAAAATGCAACGGCAAACGCGACAATCGCAAACATCTTGATATCAGTCGCGGGATTCATCCCCGACAACATCAACAGGGCAACGCCGATACTTAGTTGCGCAACCAGCATCCACGCACGCCGCCGACCCAGCCAGTTTGTCAGCATCGGAATCCTGGCCGAGTCGATTATCGGCGCCCAGACAACCTTGAAGCTGTAGGCAAATCCCAGCCAGGCAAACGTGCTGATCGTGCTGCGGTCAATCGCGGCGGTTTCGAGCCACGCCGTGAGTGTTGAGTAGACCAGCGCAAACGGAAGCCCGGCTGAAAAGCCCAACAGGAAAATGACCAGGACCTGCTTTTGAAGGTAGTAGCTCCAACCAGGCGATTGCGCGTCAGCCGTCATACGCCCAATCGTAATCCATCGTCAGCGGTGCGTGATCGGAAAATCGTTGTTCGCGATAAATATCAGTCTGAATGACCTTGTCGGCAAGACCCGGCGTCACGACATGGTAGTCAATCCGCCAGCCCACGTTGTTGTCCCACGCACGGCCACGATTCGACCACCACGTGTACTGCTCGGGCGCCTGCTCGATACAGCGAAAGCCATCGTGAAAACCGTACTCACCAAACACCTTGTCGAGCCACGCGCGTTCTTCCGGCAGGCAGCCGGACGTCTTCTGGTTCTGTTTCCAGTTCTTGATGTCACCTTCCTTGTGCACGATATTCCAGTCGCCGCATATGATGTATTCGAAACGACGTCGCTTGAGCTTCTTGAGGTGCTCGGTGAACGTATCCATGCAGCGGTACTTGGCGAACTGGCGTTCTTCCTTGCTTGACCCTGACGGCAGGTATAGCGACACCACGCTGATGCCGTCGAGCTGCACCTCGAGGTAACGACCCTCATCGTCGAATTCGGCGTCGCCGTATCCGTGCACCACCTTTTTTGGCTTGTGACGGGTGTAAATTGCCGTGCCGCTGTAGCCCTTCTTCACCGCGTCTTCGTAATAGCAATGATAGCCCGCCGGGGAAAACACCTCGTCAATCAACTGATGCTCCTGGGCCTTGGTCTCCTGGATGCAGACGACGTCGGCATCCTGCGCCTTCATCCAGTCGAAAAAGCCCTTGCGAGCCGCGGCGCGAATGCCATTGGCATTCAGGCTGTTAACGCGAAACAAATCGTCAC
>JBCAZN010000149.1:0-6571 GCA_038533035.1 Pseudomonadota bacterium | reverse complement strand
TTTTCGCGGCCGTCGCCGCGCCGCCGCGGCGCGAAAATTACGTGCGCCCTTGAGCCGATCGATGGCGAGGTCGCCGCTGATGTCGTACAGCTGAGGATCGAGCAGCAGGGCGGAGTCTTCAACAGCCCACTGCAGTCGGTTCTGCCGGTCGAGTCGCTCCATGAGGATGTCGGCTGCCGGCAGCAGGTACTCGACATCTTCTGCCGCATATTGCAGGTAGGCCTCGGGTAACGGGCGTTTTGTCCAGTCGGCGCGCGTGTGGGACTTTGCCATTTCGACGTCGAACAGCTCGTTCATCAGGCCGGCATAACCAACCTGTGCGGGCATGCCCAGCAGTGCAGCCGCCACCTGCGTGTCGAATATCGCGGCTGGCATGGCGTCGGCTGCCTGATAAATTACCTCAATGTCCTGGCGCGCAGAATGCACTACCCATTCGCGTGCAAGCAGGGAATCCCAGAATTCCTGAATACCGTTGCTGGTCAGCGGATCAACACACCAAATGCCGTCCGGACTCGAGATCTGGATCAGGCACAGCTGGGCAAAATAGGTTTTTTCCCGCATGAACTCGGTATCGATTCCGAGGCGGCTCGAGTTTTCAAGGTGTCGGGAGAGGGTGTCGGGCTGATCGACGAATGAGTAGTCGGGCATGTGGTCGCGAACTCGATATTCAGTCTCAGAGAGTAACATGCGATGATCCGCAACGTGCTGGCACTTATTCAAACGTTGCTCGACATCATGCGGTTGCAGAAAGGACCGGATGCGATACCGCGTTCCCAGGTTGTGTTGCTGGTCGTCGTTGGCTTATGGATCACGGCGGACATACTGAGCGTAATGGCGAGTCCGCAGGTCGCGATGGATCGTCGCATGGTCGGATGGGCGATCACGCTGGTTGCGCTGATTATTTTTGCGCTGATCGTTGCGTTCTATCGTCGCCAGGCGCGACTCGTGCAGATGATGACGGCACTGATCGGTTGCACCGCGATCTTCACGTTCATGCTGACGATCGTCGTTGGCATCAGTGGGTTGTTGTCGGCAGAGAGTCCTGTGCAACTGGGTTTTATAGCGGCGATTTTTGGCGTGATGCTCTGGTCGGTGATCGTGGACGGCCATATCCTGGCACGCACCATTGACCAGCCGCGCATCGTCGGTGTGATGATTTCACTATCAATCTTCCTGCTGCAGCTGTACCTCCTGGAGATTGCGTTTCCGGCGCCGGAGGTTCCGGCCAATACCGGCTAACGCTATGCACATCCATATTCTCGGCATCTGTGGAACATTCATGGGCGGTGTCGCCGCGTTGGCGAAGGCGGCAGGGCACAAGGTGTCCGGCTGTGATCGCAACGTGTATCCACCGATGAGCACCCAGTTGCGCCAGCTCGGTATCGAGATTCACGAGGGCGTGGACGCCGGGCAGCTGGAGATTGCGCCGGACTGCGTTGTGGTTGGCAATGTCATGAGTCGCGGCGTCGAGGTCGTAGAAGCACTGCTCGACAGCGACTTGCGATATACCTCGGGTCCGCAATGGCTGGCGGAAAATGTTTTACATGATCGGCATGTGCTGGCTGTTGCCGGCACGCATGGCAAAACGACGACGGCAAGCATGCTGGCGTGGATTCTTGAAGACGCCGGACTCAATCCCGGCTTCCTGATTGGCGGCGTACCCGCGAACTTCGGCACGTCGGCGCGCTTCGGAGAATCGAAGTACTTCGTCGTCGAAGCCGACGAATACGACACGGCATTTTTCGACAAGCGCGCGAAGTTCGTCCACTACAGGCCAACGACGGTCATCCTGAATAACCTCGAATTCGATCACGCCGACATCTACAAGGATCTTGAAGCGATCTTCTGGCAGTTTCACCAGCTGATGCGCATGGTGCCGGGCAGTGGCAAGGTCATTGCCAACGGCCGTGACGACAATCTCGCCAAAGTCCTCGAGATGGGCTGCTGGACGCCGGTCGAATCGTTTTCGGTTAATGGCAAGTCAGACTGGGTCGGAGAATTCCGTGACGCCACTGAACGTCGCATTGCCCTCTGCTCGCCGGGCGGTGAGACGGCTGAAGCCCGCTGGGAACTCGGCGGTGAATACAATCTCGAGAACGCAACCGCCGCGATCGCGGCGGCCATATCGGTCGGCGTTTCATTCGAGGATGCCGTTGATGCAATGTCGCGATTCAAGGGCGTCAAACGCCGCATGGAGCGGACGGCGACCGTTGCCGACATCGCGATATTCGACGACTTCGCACACCACCCGACGGCGATAGAAAAAGCGATCGAGTCGATGCGCAGACGCTTTCCCGGGCAGCGGATCATCGTCGCCGTCGAGCCGCGTTCCAATACCATGAAGCTGGGCGTTCACAACGATGAACTGGCGGCCTCGCTTGAAGGCGCTGACCATATCTGGATGTTCCAACCCGACGGCATCGGCGCAGAGTTCGAGGCATCGCTCGCCGCACTTAAACCGAAAATGCGAATGTTTGCAGATTACGACAAACTCGTCACAGACATGTCGACCCGGTTGCTGCCAGGCGACCAGGTCGTGTTCATGTCGAACGGCGGATTCGGCTCGGCAAGACAAACCCTGACAGCGCTACTACAGCGCACCCGCGGTTAATCGAGGGCACCGGTGGAAACAAGCATTTTTGCGCCTGTCAGTGAAGCGAAAATGCTTGTTTCCACCGGTGCCCGTGTCTGATGCAGGCGCTTTAACCAAGCGGCGTCTATATTTATCAATGTGAACGTTCCGATCTTTCCGCTGAATACTGTCCTGTTTCCGGGTGGCCCGTTGCCGCTCCGCATTTTCGAGTCCCGGTACATCGACATGGTGGGTCGTTGCATGAAAAACGACTCGCCGTTTGGCGTCGTGCTGATTCGTGACGGCGACGAGGCTGGGCCCGCGACCACGCATACCGTCGGGACGCTCGCGAAGATCACGGACTTTTACCAGGGCAGCGACGGCTTGTTGGGTGTCACGGCGATTGGCGGCCAGCGGTTTCGGATGTTGTCGAACGAACGTCAGCCGGATGGCCTGAACGTCGCGGAGATCGAGCTCATCGAGGATGAAGTGCCCATGCCACTTCCGCCCGAGCTCAACGCGATGCCGCATATTCTGGAGAACGTCCTCGACGACCTCGGTCGATTGTACGAGTCGCTCGACCGCAATTTCGACGATGCGGTTTGGGTCACCTACCGGTTTATGGAGATTTTGCCTATTGATCTCGAGCAGAAGCAGGCGAGCCTGGAAAGCAGCGATACCGAAGCGCGGCTCAAGACCGTCAGCCGGATGCTCGATACCGTACGTGAGCCGTCCGGCAACTGACGCGCCTAGTGGCTGGCTAGCACGCGGCTCGCAGCGCTAATGGTCGTCTCGATATCGTCATCGGTATGTGCCGAACTGACGAAGCCGGCCTCGAACGCTGACGGGGCGAGGTAGACGCCTTCACCCAGCATGCCGTGAAAGAAGTGCCTGAATCGTTCAACATCGCTTGCGGCCACCTGATCAAAGCTTCTCACAGGGCCCGCATCGGTGAAGACAAAGCCGAACATACCGCCCTCATGCTCAATCGCGACATTGATGCCGGCATCCTGTGCGGCCTTGGCGATACCTTCGGCCAGTGTTTGCGTTGTGTCCGACAGTGAGTTCCAGAACGCATCGTTGTCGATGAGCTCCAGTGTCTTAAGCCCGGCGGCCATCGCCACGGGGTTGCCAGACAGCGTACCTGCCTGGTAGACCGGGCCGTCGGGCGCCAGGCTGGCCATGACGTCTGCACGCCCGCAATAGGCGGCCGCAGGCATGCCGCCGCCAATCACCTTGCCCAGCGTCGTGATGTCGGGCTCGATATCGAATATCGACTGGGCGCACTGTCTTGCAACCCGAAAGCCCGTCATGACTTCGTCAAATATCAGCAACGCGCCAGCCTTCGTGCATTCCTCGCGCAGCGTCTCGTGAAACCCGTCCACGGGCGGCACCATGTTCATGTTGCCGGCAATCGGCTCAACAATCACGCCGGCAATTTGCTCCCCTAACTCGGCGAACGCTGCCTTGACGCCATCGATGTCGTTGAACGACAGCGTCACTGTGTGTTCGGCGAGACCTTGAGGTACGCCGGGCGAACTGGGGACGCCGAGCGTCAGCGCGCCCGAGCCTGCCTTGATCAACAGCGAATCCGAGTGGCCGTGGTAGCAGCCTTCAAACTTGATGATCTTGTCGCGGCCCGTGTAGCCGCGCGCCAGGCGAATGGCGCTCATTGTCGCTTCAGTACCGGAGCTGACCATGCGCACCTTCTCGATCGACGGCACCATCGCACAGATCTTTTCGGCGATTCGGGTTTCGAGAACGCACGGTGCGCCGAAGCTAAGCCCATTCTGCGCGGTCTCGACGACCGCGTTGAGGACGTCGGGGTGTGCGTGACCCAGGATCATCGGGCCCCAGGAACCGACGTAGTCGATAAATTCGCGACCGTCCTCGGCGGTGACCCGCGATCCGTTCGCACTTTTGAAGAAGATCGGCTCGCCACCGACACCCGCAAAGGCGCGGACCGGTGAATTGACGCCGCCGGCAATGACCTTTTGTGCTTCGCTGAATAAACTCATGAGATACCTCCCGGGGGAGGCGCATCCTACCGGAGTGGTGTGGATTCGCTCAACTGGCGAATGGGAACGCCGAGCGATTCAAGCTGGCGCGGTACGCCATTGTCACCGATGAGGTGCAATGCACCGACGACCACCAGGTAGTCGTCGTCGTCATCGAGCAGATCAGTGATCTGATCCACCCAGCGGTTGTTGCGATCGACGAGAATGGCCTGGTTGAGTTCCTCGTATTCGGCAAAAGCGGCAAGCAGTTCAGCTTCAAGGAAGCCGGTGTCTCCGCTGCGCCATGCGTCAATCAGCTGGTCCATCATGTCCTCGAGGGAAGCAGCCTCTTCAAGCGTTGCCAGCAGCATCTGGCGCTGTGCCGGAACTGACAGGCCATCCAGGAAGCCAAGCTGTTCCTCGATGGTTTCCAGTCCTTCGATCGGTTTGCCGTCACTGGCAGCCTTGTTCGTCATCCAGGTTTCGATGCCGAGGTTGGGGTCGAAACCAATCCGGCTCAGCGCCATGACTTCAATCGTCAGCGCCGCATACCAGGGTTCGACCCCGGTCATCATGTGCAGCGGAATGTCGATTTTTTCCGCGGCTTCGACAGCGCGGGAGTAGGCGATTTCGCCCATCCAGTCGCGCAGCGACCGGCCGTCCGAGATCATGCCGTATTGCGTAAACAGCGTTTGTGTGGCGATCGGGTCGATGTCATCCATGTCGATTTCCATGACGATGACCTCGGCGTCCTCGTAAGCCTTGTCGATGACAGCCGGCAGCGGGTGGTCCTGTTCGCGCAACAGGTGGATGGAGCCGAGCAGGTAAACCGTGTTGCGGGCGCCGTCGGCCTGCCACAACGTGACGAGCGAACCGTCGGCGAAGCAACCGACACTGGCAAGCAGCAGGCTCAGACTGGCAATTACACGTTGCATTACGTTACCCATATCAGTTGGCTGTCGACACTGCCATCGGCGTTCAGCGTCAGGCGCCGATAGGCTGGTGGATTTTCGTCGACCGCAAATTCGTCGCTGCCCGGCTTGAATTGCCGGCAGGTCGACGGTGTCGCAATGATGCGAATGCCTTCGTAGTCGTCGTCGTATTCCTGGTGCACATGGCCGAATGCGACGAGTCGAATCTTGCCGAGATTGCGCAGCCGTTCAAGAAACTCATCGCCGTTGCGCAGGCCGACGGTGTCGAGCCAGGTGCTGGCCATCGGTACTGGCGGGTGGTGCAGGAAAACGGCGACGTGTTTTGCTGACGTGTTCCTGACGGCCTCGTCGAGGCGATCGAGTTCCTCCGCCGAAATCTCGCCGCCGGCATCGTCTTTAATGCAGCTGTCGAGGCCGATCAGCAACCAGTCGCGGAATTCCTCTTTGGCACAGTAGGAAAATGGCGGCCGAACGCACACTTCCTGCATGAGGGCACGAATGTCGTGGTTGCCCGGAATACAGTGCACCCGCAAGTTCAGTGGCAACAGGAAATCGCGGAAGCGTTGGTATGCTTCCGCGGAGTCGTCCTGGATGAGATCGCCGGTGACGAACACGCGGTCTGCGCGCCAGTCGCCGGACGAATAGTGATCGAGGACCTGCTGCAGCGAATCCGCGGTAACAGTGCCACGCAGTTCGCCGTAGAGGTCGGCAAACAGATGCGGGTCAGTCAGGTGGAAGACCCGAATCGAATCCTTGTCAGCGTCTGTTGCCGTGATGCGTGTCCCTCAATCCTAGTAGCGGTAGTGCTCAGGCTTGTACGGACCAGCTACGTCCACGCCGATGTAGTCGGCCTGTTCAGCAGTCAGTTCCGTAACTTTCGCACCGATGCGATCGAGGTGCAAACGAGCCACCTTTTCATCAAGATGCTTGGGCAGTACGTAGACCTCATTGTCGTAGTTATCACCATTCTGCCAAAGCTCGATCTGCGCCAGCACCTGGTTGGTGAAAGAGTTAGACATTACGAAAGATGGGTGGCCAGTAGCACAACCGAGGTTTACATGCTGCCTAAG